>JAEZBK010000226.1 GCA_023427355.1 Pseudomonadota bacterium | reverse complement strand
TGCCCTGCGGCACGGCGGGGGTCGAAACCGCGGGGGTGCAGCCCAGATGGGTGCAGACGCCGCTGACCACCAGCCATTCCGGCTTGATGACGCGATTCTCGTCGGTGGCGGGCGCGGAGGCTTCCTTGCCGGCGTTGCGCGCCAGGCCGTCGGGCAGCGAGCCGACATTCACGGACTGGGCCGACTTCACTTCTTCCGGCGTGCGGCGGCGCACGAAGAGCGGCTGGCCGCGATGCTTGATGATGACCTGCTGGCCCGGCTGGATGGAGGCGAGGTCCACCTCGGTGGTGGCCAGCGCCAGCGCGGCAGCGCTGGGATTCATCTGCTGGACCAGGGGCCAGGCAACCGCACCCACGGCGACAGCGCCCATCGCGCCCGACGCCACATAGAGGAAGTCGCGCCGCGTGCCCGCGTCCTTGTTCGTACCTGCCACTGGGATCACCCTTCGAGAACTGACTTGCGAAATCTATTGCCACACCGGGATGGCAAGGCGGTAATGACGCGGTGACGCGCCGGTACCCATTCCCCCCGGTTCGTTGCTTTATTGGGCCGGTAAAATAGAGAGTCGGTTTGAGGGGGTCTTGCGGCACGATGACGCAGAAAATGCCTTTTCTGCCCGTACCTTGGACCGATCCCCCGCCGGGAGGGCGGATTTGATGCGCCTGGCCCTGTTCGAGCCTGATATTCCGCAGAATGCCGGAGCCCTGCTGCGGCTGGGCGCCTGCCTGGGGGTCCCGGTGGAAATCATCGAGCCCTGCGGCTTCCTTCTGACCGACCGGGGGGTCCGCCGGGCGGGCATGGATTATCGCGACCTGGCCCGGATGCGGCGCTTTTCGTCCTGGGGGCGCTATCTGGCGGAACGGGAGCCCGGGCGGCTGGTCCTGCTGACCACCAGGGGCGCCCAGCCTTATCTGGATTTTGTCTTCCAGCCCGGCGACACGCTCCTTCTGGGTCGCGAAAGCGCAGGCGTGCCCCAGGCCGTCCATGATGCCGCCGATGCCCGGCTGGTGATCCCGATGGCGCAGGGGGCCCGCGCCTTGAATGTGTCGCAGTCGGCGGCAATGGTGCTGGGCGAGGCGCTGAGGCAGATTGGCCCCGTCCCGCGTTAAGTCATTCCATGGAGCCCGGATTGTTCGACATCTTTAATCCAAGCTGGCTGCTTGCACTCGGCCAGGTGTTGATGATCGACGTCCTGCTGGCAGGCGACAACGCCGTGGTCATCGGCCTGGCGGCGGCCCGGGTGCCTGTGGAGCAACGCAAGAAAGTCATCCTGATCGGCCTGATCGCCGCGGTGGTGCTGCGCATCCTGCTGTCGCTGGTGGCGGTGCAGCTGCTGCTGATCGTGGGGCTGCTCTTCATCGGCGGCCTGCTGTTGGCATGGGTCTGCTACAAGATGTGGCGCGACCTGGCGAACCACGGCAAGCACGAGATCGCACCGCAGATCGAGGCGGGCGCATCCGCCAAGAAGGCGATGATGCAGATCCTGATCGCCGACGTTTCGATGTCCCTGGACAATGTTCTGGCCGTGGCGGGTGCGGCGCGCCACCATGTGGACGTGCTGGTGATCGGCCTGCTGCTGTCCATTGCCCTGATGGGAGCGGCCTCGACCTATATCGCGGGCCTGCTCGAGAAGTATCGCTGGATCGCGTATATCGGCCTGGCCATCGTGGTCTATGTGGCGCTGGACATGATCTACAAGGGCGGCATGGAGCTGGTGACGGCCTATCAGCAGGGACAGCCGATCCTGTTCGGGCTGTTCTAGGCCAGGGCTACACCACGGTCAGAAGCAGGGCCGTTGCGTCATCGCTTTTCTTGAAGCGGGCATATTTTTCGCCCAGCCCATCGGCCTCTTCGATGGCGCGCAGTTCTGCGCCCAGCGCCTTAAGGCCTTTGCTTTTTGCGGCGGCCAGAAGGCCCGCTGCATCATAGGCGCCATAGTCGGACGCCAGCGCCAGGAAGCCGTCGCTGGCCAGCAGCAGGTATGCACCCGGATCTGCCGCCACGAGGCGGCGCTGGGCATGGGCGGCGGCGCGCCTGTCGGGCGAGAACAGCCAATAAGCGCCGCTGTTGAAACGGTTCCGCGCCGCCCGCAGGTGACCGATAAATTCCGGCCGCGACAGGCCAGAGGCGGGCGAGAGGTTTTTTTCCCTTGCGATCTGCGCCGCGCGGGCGCTTTCGGCTGCGCGCTTGTCCAATGTCTCGCCGATAATTCTCGGGCCATCAGCCTGTTCGACCAACGCACCGCAATCACCGAAATACAGAAACTCCAACCCCTTCTCATGTTCCGCCGCCAGGATCATGGAGGCACAGGGCACCTGCCATTGTTCCTGCGGTTCGGCGCGGCGCAGCGCGGCGAAGGATTTTTCCGCATCGCCCAGGGCCAGCTTGAGGGCCTTTTTCGGTTCGCCTTCCTTCAGGTGCGCAATCAGGCGGCGCGCGCCGAACTGCGCCAGCCAGGCCGCATCGGAAGGCCCCGGCATCAAGGGATCACCCAGCGGCGTGGCACCATCCAGCACCACCGCGGCATGGTCGGCGCCGCCAAAGGCATCTTCGTTCGGCTTGGCCGGATCACCCGGCAGCGAGACGGATTCAACCAGCTTCAGCATCACACCAACGCTTTCAACCGCGCGCGCAAGGTTTCTTCGGGGGTGGCGAAGTCCTCTTCCGCCCAATCCGCTTCCAGGCGGGCCAGCACCTGCCCCACCCGCGCGCCTTCGGGCACCCCGGCGGCCATCACATCGCGTCCGGTGAGCGGGAAACGCGGACGCTCATAAGCGTCGGCCATCGCCAGCAGCATCCGCCAGGCCAGCGCGGGCTGCGACCGGGGCGCGGCGGCCCAGGCCAGCCTGACCCGATCCTTGAAGGCGGGAACCCCATGGATATAGAGCAACCGTCGCACCTCAGGCGCTTTCAGGTGAGACAGAATCCTATCGCCCGCCGCCAGCGCCGCGACCAGCCGCACGCGATCGGCATTGGACAGTTTCAGCCGGCTGCCAACATCCTCGGCCGCACCAGGCGGCAGGAGCGCGGCCAGCCGCAGCAGCGCATCGGGGACCAGCATATTCTCGTTGTCCAGCTCGCACAGCCGTTCCAACCGCGCCAGGTCGAGTTCGCCGGGCAGTACCTGCGACAGGATGCCCGTCGCGGCCATCACACGCAGCACAGGGCCGGGGCGCACCGCCTCCAGCAGGCGCAGCATTTCCTTGGCGATGCGTTCCGCCGAAAGCGTCTGCTGCCTGTCGCGTGCCGCGGCGCTGGCGCGCAGCGCGGCTTCGTCCAGATCGCCCTTGCCGTACCAGGCATGGAAGCGGAACAGCCGCAGGATGCGCAAATAATCCTCGGCGATGCGGGTTGCAGCATCGCCCATGAAACGCACACGCCCCGCGATCAGGTCGGAAACACCGGTCGCATAATCGAAGATTTCGCCATCGGCGGCGGCGTAGAGCGCGTTGATGGTGAAGTCGCGGCGCATCGCATCTTCCGCCCAGTCATCCGTGAAGGCGATAACCGCGCGGCGGCCATCGGTTTCGACATCGCGGCGCAGGGACGTGACTTCGAAAGTATGTGCGCCAGCTATGGCGGTGACGGTGCCATGCTCGATGCCGGTGGGCACGGTGCGTATGCCCGCCGCCGACAGCCGTGTTACCGCCTCGGACGGGGGCATCGGCACGGCAATGTCTATGTCGGCCACGGGGGCGCCCAGCAGGGCATTGCGCACGGCGCCACCCACAAAGCGGGCTTCCACGAGCGCGTTCATCACCGCCACGGTTTCCGGGGCGGTCATCCAGGCATGCTGGGACGGATCAATGCGCATCACGCACTTCTATAGCACCCAGCCGTGCCACCAAATCCACGATCAGGGCGGCGGTGGCGCCCCATATGTCATGGTCCTGCCAGGTGAAGGCATACGTGCTGCGCGTGCGGCCGGCCACCATGCGGGTCTCCCGGCGGCGGTTGGCCGGATCGCGGAAGAAGGCAAGCGGCGCCTCGAAGACCGCCGCGACCTCGGCCGGAT
>JAEZBK010000191.1 GCA_023427355.1 Pseudomonadota bacterium | reverse complement strand
GGTTCTGACTGATTCGTTAACGGTGTTCTTTTTCTCGCACCCTTACGGGCTTCGCGCGCCCAGTCGGCCTCCTCGCGCGCCTAGGCCGCCTCCCCGTCGCTGCGCGCCGCCCTGCTGCGCCCGGCTGGGCCGCGCGCGAAGGGCGGCGGGCTTTGCCCCAAGCCGATCGCCGCCGCGCGGCTTGCGCCAAGAAGGCGGGCGTCAATTGGCTTTGATCTTGCCCTGGAGACGGAAGACATAGCCGATCACCTGGGCCACAGCCTTGTAGTGTTCGGCGGGGACAGGCTCGTCGATCTCGACGCTGGCATGCAGCGCACGGGCCAGCGGGGGATTTTCGATCACCGGCACGTCATTGTCTTCGGCGATGGCGCGGATGCGCAAGGCCAGCGCATCAAGGCCCTTGGCGACGCAGATCGGCGCGGCGGTCTTGCCGCTCTCATATTGCAGCGCCACGGCATAGTGGGTCGGGTTCATGATGACGACCGTGGCTTCGGGCACGCGCGCCATCATGCGGCGGCGCGAACGTTCCTGGCGAAGCTGGCGGATCTTCGCCTTCACATGCGGATCGCCTTCATTCTGGCGAAACTCTTCCTTGATCTCCTGCTTGGACATGCGGTTGCGCTTCATGAACTGGAAGCGCTGCAGGAAATAATCGGCGCCCGCGATCACGGCCAGTGCCGCCAGCGCCGCCATCAGCACCTTGAACAGCAGAAAGCCCATGTCGCCCGCGACGCCGGCCGGCGACTGGGTCAGGATCATCTCGAGCATGCCGCGCTGGGGCCAGAGCTGGGTCCAGACCGCCAGGCCGACAATGGCCATCTTGGCCAGCCCCTTGACCATGTTCATCCAGCCATCAAGCCCGAACAGGCGCTTGAAGCCCGCCATGGGCGAAACCTTGGACAGATCGGGCGCCAGCTTGGACGGCGTGAAGCCGGGGCGGCCCTGGATCAGATGGCCTGCCAGGGCCGCGACGACGAGCACGCCGAACAGCGGCGCCAGCACGATGGCGATATTGACCAGCAGACCGCGCATCAGCGCGGACAGGCCATGGGCGTCAACCGCCATCACCTCCGGCCGTTCGAGAAACATGGTGAGAAGCCCGGTGAGGCCGATCATCGTCTTGGGGCCCAGCATGGCCAGCGCCAGCGTGCTGCCCGCCAGCATCACGAAGGCCGAAACCTCCATGGACTTGACGATGTCGCCCTGCTCGCGCGCCTGCTCCAGCCGCCTGGAGGTCGGTTCTTCGGTCTGTTGTGACGGATCCTTGTCGTCACTCACAGGAAGTTACCCATCTGCGTGGCGTAGTAGTTCAGGTAGATGGTCATCATCGCGCCCAGCATGGCGACGAAGATGAGGAAGCCGCAGACGATGTTGATGGGCACGGCGACGAAGAAAATCTGCAGTTGCGGCATCAGGCGCGCCAGAAGACCAAGACCCGCATAGACCGCGAAGCCGAAGACGAGGAAGGGCGCGGCCAGCTGGAAACCCAGCGCGAAGGCGCCCGACACCAGCGTGATGGTGAGCTCCGCCATGTCGGCGGTGGGCAGAGCCTCGCCCGGCGGCATCAGGCGATAGCTGCCCGCAATGGCGCCAATGGCCAGGTGATGCAGGTTGGTGAGGAAGATCATCAACGCGCCCAGGATGGAGAGGAAATTGCCCATCACCGCACCCTGCGCCCCCTGGGTGGGATCGAGCGTCTGGGCATAGGCCAGGCCCGTCTGGGTGGCGATGAGGAAGCCCGCGATATGCAGCGCGCTCATCACGATGCGCGCCATGGTGCCGACCAGGATGCCGATGGTGGTTTCCTGCGCCATCAAAAGGCCCAGCGCCATGGCGGTGCTGGGCGCGGCGGTGCCGGCATAGGCGGATGTGACGGTGGGCGCCAGCGCGAACGAGATGGCCAGGGCCAGGACAAGGCGCACCCGCGCCGGCACGCCCGTCTCGCCGATGCTGGGCAGGAGCATGACCATCGCGCCCACCCGCGCAAAGACCAGCATGTACACAAGGACATTGCCGGTCAGGTCGGGCAGGGTAATGGACATGGATGCTTAGTAGGCTGCGATGCGGCCGGCGATATCGGTCATCAGGCCGCTCATGGCCGCGCCCGCGAAGGGCAGCGCGATCAGCAGCACGACGAAGACCGCGACGATCTTGGGCACGAAGACGAGGGTCTGTTCCTGGATCTGGGTCAGGGCCTGGAGGAGGCCGATCACAAGACCGACGACCAGGGCCGTCAACATGGCGGGGGCTGTAATCTCCAGCAGGATGAAAATGGCGCTGCGGGCGAAATCAATGGCTTCTTCGGGCTGCATGTCTGCGGTCTCTTAAATGGGCATGTTCATGATGGACTGGTAGGCCTGCACGACCTTGTCGCGCACAGCCACGACCGTGTTGAGGCTCAGTTCGGCCGAATTCACGGCGTTGACCACATCCACGATATTGGCGTTTCCGGTGATGCCGGCCTGCGCCGCCTGTTCGCCGGCGCGGATATTGGAAATCGAATCCTGCAACGCGCCGGAGAGGAAATCCGAGAAATTGCCCGCGCCCGCGACATTGGCGGAGGCGATGCCGCCACTGGTGGCGCTGGCGGACGTTATGGAGGCGGCGGCCTGGTAGGCGGCGGCCGCGGCGGCGGGGATGGCCATTCAGCGTCTCCTTATTTGTTCAAGAGATCGACGGTGCGGGCGAGCATCGCCTTGGTGGCGTCCATCGCGGTCAGGTCGGCTTCGTAGGAACGCTGCGCCTCGCGCATGTCCATGATCTCGACCAGCGTGTCCACGTTGGGCAGCTTCACATAGCCCTTGGCGTCGGCATTGGGATTGCCGGGGTCATAGCGGGTACGGAAGTCCTTCTGGTCGGGCAATGGCTTTCCGGCCTGGACGAGGTTGGCGCCCAGCTCGCGGTCGAACTCGCTCTTCACGGTGGCGATCTTGCGGCGATAGGGATCGCCGCCGGGCGTAGAGGCGGTGGAATTGGCGTTGGCGATATTCTCCGCGATGATCTTCATGCGCTCGGACTGCGCACGCATGCCCGACGCGATCACCGCCATGGATTTGGAAAAGTCCATACTCATTCTCCTTCAGACGCGACCGATCGCGGTCTTCATCAGTGTCATGGCCTTGGAATAGAGATTGGCCGCGGCCTGGAACTGGGCCTGGGTCTCGGCGACCTTGATCATCTCCTGCTCCAGCGAAACGGCATTGCCGTTGGGATTGGGCGCGGCCCCGGCGTCGCGGGCCTCGAAGCGCGTGGAGCTCCCGGCCTTCAGGCCGATATGGCGCGGATCGGTGGAGAGCAGCGCGCTGCCGTTGCGGGTCTCGCCCTTGAGGAGAGCGGAGAAATCCTGGGGCTTCATGTCGCGCGCGACATAGCCGGGCGTGTCGGCATTGGCGACGTTCTGCGACAGGACGTCCTGGCGCTGATGCAGCCAGTTCATGCGCTCGCGCAGCATGGACAGCAGGGGCATCTCGGGCATGTTCATCGAAAGTAACCTTTCGTTAGCCACATTCTTCAGGGGCAGGATGAACCCTCATGCTTAAGCGG
>JAEZBK010000175.1 GCA_023427355.1 Pseudomonadota bacterium | reverse complement strand
GACTGCAGGCGGCAAGAATATCCGCGTGATCCCGCGCCAGGTGCAGCTGGATCCGGTTTCGGACCGCCCCGTGCATGTGGACTTCCTGCGCCTGGAAAAGGGCGCCAGCGTGCGCATCCAGATTCCCGTGCGCTTCAAGGGCCAGGGCGAATCTCCCGGCCTGAAGAAGGGCGGCGTGCTGAACATCGTGCGCCACAAGATCGAGATGATCTGCCCGGCCGACCACATCCCCAGCGAGATCGTGGTGGATGTTTACAAGGTGGATATCGCCGAATCCATTCACATTTCCGCCGTGAGCCTGCCGGAAGGCGCGCGCCCCGTGATCCGTGGCCGCGACTTCACCGTGGCGTCCATCGTGGCGTCTTCGACGGTGCGTGAAGAGCAGAAGGCTGCTGCCAGCGGTGGCGACGCCCCGGCCGCCGAAGCGACGCCTGCCGCGGCTGCCGCCCCGGCGAAGGACGCCAAGGCCGCGCCGGCCGCCGCCAAGCCCGCGGCGAAGAAGTAAGCAATCCTGGCGCTTCGGGGAGGCGTCTCCGTCATGGATACGCCTCTCCTTATCGCCGGACTGGGCAATCCCGGCTCGCAATATGCGATGAACCGGCACAATGCCGGGTTCATGCTGCTGGATGTCGTCCATGACGAACATCGCTTCGGTCCCTGGCGCGCCAAGTTCGATGGCCTGCTGGCCGAAGGCACGCTGGCTGGGCGCAAGACCTATCTGCTCAAGCCCCAGACCTTCATGAACCTGTCGGGCGACAGCGTCGGCCCCGCCTTGCGCTTCTTCAAGCTGCCGTTGACGGCGCTGGTGGTGGCGCATGACGAGATCGACCTGGCCGCAGGCAAGGTGAAGGTAAAGACCGGCGGGGGCGATGCCGGACAGAATGGCCTGCGTTCCATCACCGCCACGCTGGGGCCGGATTATCGCCGGGTGCGCATCGGTATCGGCCATCCCGGCGAAAAGCATCGAGTCTCGGGCCATGTGCTGGGCAATTTCAGCAAGGCGGACGAGGACTGGCTGGCGCCCTTGCTGGGCGCGATGGCGCAGGCCGCGCCGTTGCTGGCGAAGGACGACGATACCGGGTTCATGAGCAAGGTGGCGCTGCTGACGCAGCCGCCGAAACCGAAAAAAGAGAAAGACGCCTAGATGGGTTTCAAATGCGGCATCGTGGGTCTGCCGAATGTCGGCAAGTCCACCCTCTTCAATGCGCTGACCCAGACCGCGGCGGCGCAGGCGGCCAACTATCCCTTCTGCACCATCGAGCCCAATGTCGGCGACGTGGCGGTGCCGGACCCGCGGCTGGAAACCCTGGCGGCCATCGCCGGATCGCAGGAGATCATCCCCACCCGCATCACCTTCGTGGACATTGCCGGCCTGGTGCGCGGCGCTTCCAAGGGCGAAGGCCTGGGCAACCAGTTCCTGGCCAACATCCGTGAGGTGGATGCGGTGGTGCATGTGCTGCGCTGCTTCGAGGATGACGACATCACCCATGTCGAGGGCAAGATCGACCCCATCGCCGATGCGGAGACGGTGGAAACCGAGCTGATGCTGGCGGACCTGGATTCGCTGGAGAAACGCCTGCCCGCGCTGGAGAAAAAGGCCAAGGGCGCCGACAAGGACGCCAAGGAAACCATCGCGCTGGTGACAAAGGCCGTGACGCTGCTGCGCGACGGCAAGCCCGCGCGCATCGCCCTGCCCGACCTGGCGCCGGAAGAACGCGCACCCTATTCGCAGCTGGGCCTGATGACGGCCAAGCCGGTCCTGTATGTGCTGAATGTCGAAGAAGGCTCGGCAGCGACGGGCAATTCGATTTCGGCGCGCGCCGAAGAGATGGCGAAGAAGCAGGGCGCCAGGGCGGTCGTGATTTCCGCCAAGATCGAGGAAGAGATTGCCCAGATGCCCATGGCGGATCGCAAGGACTTCCTGGAATCGCTGGGCCTGGAAGAGCCGGGGCTGAACCGGCTGATCCGCGCCGGATATGAACTTTTGGGCCTTCTGACCTTCTTCACCGTGGGGCCGAAGGAAGCCCGCGCCTGGACAGTGACGGCGGGATCGAAGGGGCCACAGGCGGCGGGCGTGATCCATACCGATTTCGAGAAGGGCTATATCCGCGCCGAAACCATCGCCTATGACGATTATGTCGCGGGCAAGGGCGAAGCGGGCGCGCGCGAGGCAGGCAAATTCCGGCTGGAAGGCAAGGACTATGTCGTCGCCGATGGCGACGTGATGCATTTCCGGTTCAATACGTAACGGCTATCGCAGGGACGCTTCGATATTGCCGCCGTCCACGGTGAGGGTGGCCGCCGTGGTCTTGTTGGCCGTGGCGAGAAAGACGAAGGCGTCGGCCACGTCCTGGGCGGTGACTTCGCGCTTCAGCAGGTTGCCCGCCATATAGTCGGCCTCGGTCAGGCCGCGCGCCCTGGAGCGCGCCGCGACCATGTCTTCGGTGAGCAGGCCGGAGCGGATGCGGTCGGCATTGACCGCATTGGCGCGGATGCCGTCTGCGCCATGATCGAGCGCATATTGCTTGACCAGAAACAGCGTGGCGGCCTTGGGCAGGCCGTAGGGACCGAAGTCGCGGCCCGGATTGACCGCCTGCTTGGAGACGTTGAACAGCAGGCAGCCAAAGGTGCCTTGCGCCTTCATGATGCGGACGGCGTGGCGGGCGACATTCTGGTGACCCCAGAAGTTCAGCTCAAAGGACTGGCGCAGCGTCTGATCATCGACCGTGCCGATGGCGCCCGTGAACGCCGCGCCCGCATTGGAGACGAGGATATCGACGCCGCCAAAGGCCGTGGCGACGGCATCGAAGGCGGCGGCGACACTGTTGGGATCCGTGACATCGCAGGCCACGGACAGCGCCCTGCCGCCGATTTTTTTCGCCACGCCCTGCGCGGCGGACAGGTCGCGGTCGAGGATGGCGACCTCTGCCCCCTGTTTCGCGAAGGCCATTGCCGTGGCGGCGCCGATACCCGAGCCGCCGCCGGTAATCGCCACCACCTGCCGGGCAAGAGGCTTTTCCACCGTCTTTCCCAGCTTGGCCTGTTCCAGCGACCAGTATTCCATCTCGAACATGTCGTATTCGCCGATGGGCTGGTAGGCGCCGATGGCTTCGGCGTCGGTGATGACCTGCACGGTGTTTTCGGCGATGTCGGCGGCGATGGCGGCATCCTTTGCGGACGCGCCAGCGCCGAAGAGGCCAAGGCCCGGCACCAGGATGACGCGCGGCAGCGGATCGAGCGCAATCTTCTTCAGCGGGCTTTTCGCATTGTTGGCGGCGAAATAGGCCTGATAGCGCGCCACATAGGCGTCTACCGCCGTCTTCACGGACTGCGCCCAGGCATCGAGCTTGCCGTCTTCGGGCGCGGGCACCAGCAGCGGCCAGTTCTTGGTGCGGATGGTGTGGTCGGGCGTCACCACGCCAACCTGCGAATAACGCGCGACATCGTCGCCATTCACATAATTCAGGATGGCGGGCGAGGTCCGGAAATCCAGCACCTGACGCTTTGCGGTGCCAGCACCCACATTCCTGTCCAGCGCAACCGCGCCACGCAGGATCGGGGCAATGTCGGCCACGCTTGCCAGCGCGGCGGGCAGGACGGCCTGTTTCAGGGACTTGCGCTTCTGCTGCAGCCGCTCTTCAGCCAGCGTGACGAATGCAATCATGCGGGCATAGGCGTCCTGCGCCGTCTCGCCCATGGTGAAGATGCCATGCTGGAGCAGGATCAGGCCTTCGACCCTGGGATTGCTGTCGAAGATATCGGCCACGGATTTGGCCAGGGAAAAGCCCGGCATCACATAGGGCACATAGGCGACGCGGTCGCCATAGAGTTCGCGCGCCAGGGCTTCGCCATCGGGCTGATCCACCAGCGCCAGCACGGCGGTGGAATGGACGTGATCGATGTATTTGTGCGGCAGGAAGGCGTGCAGCAGGGTTTCGACCGAGGGATTGGGCGCGGTGGCGTCCAGCAGGTTGATGCGCTGCTGGTTCACCATGTCTTCATCGGTGAGAGACGAGAGCGCCCGCAGGCGGCGCAGCGGCTCCAGCCGCACGGCGGGAAGACCGGCGGGCTCGATTTCGCCCATATCCCAGCCCGATCCCTTCACGCACAGCACGGGTATGTCTTCGCCCAGCATGTCCCGCGCGGTGGTCTTGACCGAGGTGTTGCCGCCGCCATGCAGCACCAGCGCCGGGTCGCGGCCCAGAAGCCGTGTGGTGTAGACGCGCAGCGCCAGGTCTTCGTTCACGCCCTTGGCGGCGTAATCGGCGACATACTGCCGGGCTTCCGTGTCGGACCAGCGGCTTTGCATCATTTCTGTTCCGGGAACAGGCTGCGCAAGCCTTCGGTGGTGGCCGGGCAGGTGCCGCGTTCGGTGATCAGGCCGGTGACAAGGCGCGCCGGTGTCACGTCGAAGCCGGGGTTGGCGGCGCCAGAGCCGGGCGCGGCGATTTCCACCATGGTCACGCTGCCGTCGGGCAGGCGGCCGGACATTTTGAGTACTTCATCCTGGCTGCGCTCCTCGATCGGGATGTCGCGGCCCGATTCCAGCGTCCAGTCGATCGTCGAGGACGGCAACGCGACATAGAAGGGGACATCGTTGTCCTTGGCCGCCAGCGCCTTCAGATAGGTGCCGATCTTGTTGGCGACATCGCCATTGGCAGTGACGCGGTCGGTGCCGACAATCACCATGTCCACGGCGCCGGCCTGCATGTAATGGCCGCCGGCATTGTCCACCAGGATGGCATGGGGAACGCCATGACTGCCCAGCTCGAATGCCGTCAGCGCCGCGCCCTGATTGCGAGGCCGCGTTTCGTCCACCCACACATGAAGCGGGATGCCCGCGTCATGCGCCATGTAGATGGGCGCGAGCGCGGTGCCATAATCCACCGTGGCCAGCCAGCCGGCATTGCAATGGGTGAGGATGTTGACCGTCTCGCCCGGTTTCCTGGCTGCGATCTCCTGGATGATCTTCAGGCCATTGAAACCTATGGCCTCACTCATCGCCACGTCTTCATCGGCGATCCTCGCGGCTTCTTCCCAGGCCAGGCGGGCACGCTGGCCGTGCGGCTGGTTGAGCAGGGCGCCGCGCATGCGCCAAAGCGCCCATTTCAGGTTGATGGCGGTGGGGCGGGTTTCGGCGAGCATCTCCACCATCGCGTTGATGGCGTCGTCGGAAGCGTCTTCACGCACCGCAAGCGCCAGGCCGTAGGCGCCCACCGCGCCGATCAGGGGCGCGCCACGGGTCTGCATGGCGCGGATGGCGTGGGCGGCTTCGTCGGGTGTGCGGATGGTCAGCGTGACGAATTCATGCGGCAGCCTGGTCTGGTCGATCATGCCGAAGGCATCGTCGCCAATGGCCCAGATGGAGCGGTAATGCTTGCCGTTGATTTTCATGGCGTCCCTTTCAGGGCGAAGCGGGCATCGTGGCCTGCATGGAAGGCCGCTGCGCGAAATTGTCGTACCATGCGGCCAGGCGTGGCCGCGTCGCCTTCCAGTCCAGATCGGGCAGGCGGAACACGACATAGCCGATGGCGCAGGCAATGGCGATTTCGCCGATGGTGACCGGATCCTGCAGTTTCGCGCGCTCCAGCGCATCCAGCCCGGCCTCGATGGCGGCCATGTGGCGCGCGCGGGTGGCATCGGGTGGAACAGGTTCGCGGCCCAGCATCACATAGGCCACGGCGGCGTCGGCGATACCATCGCCCAGCGCCTGGAGGCCCAGAGACTTCCAGCGATTGGTAGCGGTCTTGAACAGCGTATCGGCGGGGAAGAATTTTCCGCCGCCGCGATCATTGAGATATTCGCAGATGACGGGGGAATCGAAGAGCACCGAGCCGTCCTCCAGCACCAGCGCCGGAATCTTGCCCAGCGGATTGACGCGGCGAAACGCCGGATCCTGCACCGGCAGGGTGCGGACGATTTCCAGCGTCAGGCCCAGTTCGTGCGCGATGATCTTGCACTTGCGGCCAAAGGGCGAGGCGGTGTTGGAGTAGAGTTTCATGCTCTTTCAGCATCCCCTGCCGGGCAAATCCATGATGGCCCTGGGTGGCCCGCACGCGCCCTTCGGGCTGGCGGGCCATGCCCGGTTTAATGACCCTCGAACGCCACCAGCGCATGGACCTTGTGGCCCGCGGCGCGCAGCTTGTCGGCACCGCCCAGTTCCGGCAGGTCAATGACGAAGGAGCAGCCGATGATCTTTGCCCCTGCCCGCTCCATCAGGCGGATGCCCGCCAGCGCGGTGCCACCGGTGGCGATCAGATCGTCCACCAGAAGCACATTGTCGCCCGGCTGGATGGCGTCGGTGTGGATCTCGACCCGGTCCTGGCCATATTCCAGCGCGTAATCCTCGCCGATCGTGGTGAAGGGCAGCTTGCCTTTCTTGCGGATGGGCACGAAGCCGGTGGAGAGCTGGTGCGCCACCGCGCCGCCCAGGATGAAGCCCCGCGCTTCAAGCCCGGCGACCTTGTCGACGCGCACGCCGGCATAGGGCTGCACCATTTCATCCACCGCGCGGCGGAAGGCGCGCGGATTGCCCAGAAGCGTGGTGATGTCGCGGAACTGGATGCCCGGCTTGGGATAATCCGGAATGGTGCGGATGACCTGGGTGAAGTCCATTGTCGCGTTCCTTATTTCCTGAGGATGCGGCCTGCGACCGCGTCAAGCTTGGCCATCAGCGCGGGATCGCGCTTGTCGGGCGCGGTCATCACCGCCACGTCCAGCATGGATTCGACCCCCAGCGGCGAGGGTGTGCGCTGCGGCCCCAGCTTGGGAGCAACCGCGGCGATCAGCTTCCTGGCATTGGCGGCGTTGCCCTTCATCACCGCGATCACGGCATCCACCGTGACGCTGTCATGATCTTCGTGCCAGCAGTCATAATCGGTCACCATGGCGACGATGGCGTAGGGAAGCTCCGCCTCGCGCGCGAGCTTCGCTTCGGGCATCGCCGTCATGCCGATCACCGAGCAGCCCCAGGAGCGATACAGCTCGCTTTCGGCGCGGGTCGAGAATTGCGGGCCTTCCATGCAGATATAGGTGCCGCCTTCGTCATGGCTGATCTTCTGTTCGCGCGCCGCCAGCGTCAGGGCGCCCGACAGGCGTGGGCAGACGGGATGGGCCATGGGCAGATGCGCGACGAAGCCGGGACCGTAGAAACTCTTTTCGCGGGCGAAGGTGCGGTCGATGAACTGGTCCGCCATCACGAAAGTGCCCGGCGGCAGTTCTTCCCTGAGCGAGCCGCAAGCCGAGACGGAAATCACGTCGGTGACGCCGATGCGCTTCAGGGCATCGATATTGGCGCGGTAATTGATGCTGGTGGGCGTCTGGACATGACCGCGGCCATGGCGCGGCAGGAACGCCATGTCCACGCCGTGCAGCGTGCCGGTCAGGATCTGGTCGGAGGGCGCCCCCCAGGGGCTGTCCACCGCCTGCCAGCGGGCATTTTCCAGCCCTTCAATGTCATAGACGCCGGAACCGCCGATAATGCCGAGAACGGTGCGCGCCATGGATGTGCAGGGGTTGGGAGGTTGCGGGGCGTTTTAGCATACCCCCCGAAACGAACAAGCCGCGGGTTGCCCCGCGGCTTGCGCATCAGATCGGTGCGGAACGCCTAGTGCGCGTCCTTCCAGACCTTGCGATAGGCCAGGAACAGCACGGCGGCAAAGGCGAGCAGGAAGCCGATCACCGCGATGCCGAGACGCTTGCGCTCTTCCATCTTGGGCTCGGCGGTCCAGTGCAGGAAGGTCACCACGTCATGGGCCTGCTGCTCGATCGTGGCCTTGGTGCCGTCGGCAAAGGTGACGCCATTTTCGCTCAACGGCTTGGGCATGCTGATCGCCCCGCCTTCGAACCAGGGATTGTAGTGCTTGCCTTCAGGAACCAGCGCACCCGCCGGCGGCTTTTCGCCATAGCCGGTGAGGATCGAGTAGACATAGTGCGAGCCGTGGCGGCGTGTCTTCACGAACAGCGACAGGTCAGGCGGCAAGGCGCCGCCATTGGCCGTGCGCGCGGCATTTTCGTTGGGGAAGGGCGGCGGGATATAATCCGCCAGCACCGCCGGACGCGTCAGCGGCTCGCCACTGTCATTGTGGGTTTCGCCGGCATCGTTGGGACCGGCCACGACCTGGGTCGCGGCCGCCAGCGCGCGGGCCTGGGCGACGGAGAAGCCGGGGCCACCTTCGTCGGTCAGGTTGCGGAAAGCGATGCGCTTGAGGCTGTGACAGGCGGCGCAGACTTCCTTGTAGACCTGGTAGCCGCGCTGCAGCGCCGCCCGGTCATAGGTGCCGAAAGGACTTTCAAAGCCGAAATGGACGTCCTTGTCCTCCCGGCGGTTGGATTCCGCCGCGAAGGAGGGAGCGGCGAGGCCGACGGCCAGTCCGGCGGCCAGGGTGATGCGAAGAGCAAAGCGCATGGTCTGGCTCACTTGTCACCGCCTTCGGACTTGCCGAGCACGGATTGGGCAATGGACGCAGGAAGCGGCTTCGGCGTTTCAAACAATCCGACGAAGAACATGATCGGATAGATGAAGGCGAAGTAGTAGAGCGTCGCCACGCGGGCGATCCACACCGCCGGAATGCCGAAGATGGTCGCGTCAACCGTCTGTGCGCCGCAATAGCCCAGGATCAGGCAGGCGGCGACGAACATCCAGAAGAACCACTTCATCGTCGGGCGGAAGCGGTTGGAGCGCACCCGGCTGGTGTCGGTCCAGGGCAGGACCGCCAACGAGATGATGGCCGCGCCCATCACGATGACGCCCAGGAGCTTGTCGGGCACCGAACGCAGCATGGCGTAGAAGGGCAGCAGGTACCATTCCGGCACGATATGCGCCGGGGTGGCCAGCGGGTTGGCCGGGATGTTGTTGTCCGGCGCGTTGAAGAACTCCGGCTCGAAGAAGACGAAGCTGGCGAAGAAGATGATGAAGAGCACCAGATAGAAGGCGTCCTTCACCGTGTAATAGGGGTGGAAGGGCACCGTGTCCTGCGGCGTCTTCACGTCGATGCCCAGCGGGTTGTTGTTGCCGGGGACGTGCAGCGCCCAGATGTGCAGACCCACCACGCCCGCGATGATGAAGGGCAGCAGGTAGTGCAGCGAGAAGAAGCGGTTCAGGGTCGGGTCGCCGACCGCGAAGTCGCCCCACAGCCAGGTGGCGATGCCAGGGCCGATCACGGGGATGGCGCTGAACAGGTTGGTGATGACGGTCGCGCCCCAGAAGGACATCTGGCCCCAGGGCAGGACGTAGCCGAAGAAGGCCGTGGCGGTCATCAGCAGGTAGATCAGCACGCCCAGGATCCAGATGATCTCGCGCGGCGCCTTGTAGGAGCCGTAATAGATGCCACGGAACATATGGATATAGACGGCCAGGAAGAACATGGACGCGCCATTGGCGTGCACATAGCGGATCAGCCAGCCGTAATTGACGTCGCGCATGATCTTTTCGACCGAATTGAACGCGAGGTCCACATTGGCGACATAGTGCATGGCCAGCACGATGCCGGTGACGATCTGCACGGCAA
>JAEZBK010000123.1 GCA_023427355.1 Pseudomonadota bacterium | reverse complement strand
ATCTTGGCCTGCAGGTCGCGCGCCAGCGGCACGCCCGGCTTGGGCGGCGGTCCGCTGCGCTGGGCCAGGGCATAGCTGGCCAGCAGAAGCGTGGGCGCGATCCCCAGCGCGGCGATCAGAATCTGTTTCTTCATGGTTCCCCCCGGAGCCAATTTTTCCGGGTCGTCGCGCCCTTCGGAGAAACGCCCGGTCCGTGTGTCGCCACGCCGCCCTTGCACGTTTTCCGGGTCGTCGCGCCCGCAGGGACGAGACTACCCCGCGAGTCGTGTTGGGTGCCAGTGCGAAAGACTAGAGCAGCCCCAGCGCCGCCAGCTCCCGGCGCAGGGCTTCGGGCAGCTGCGCATCACCCTTCAGACGCGGCAGATCGGGGGGCGCGTCGGCGGCTTCGAGGTAGCGCCATCCCTGGAAGGCGCTGCGCGGACGCGGGCGCACGGGGATTAAATCTCTGTGATGAACCAGCCCGCAATGGGGCACGCCCTTCACCGAGAGGGGCCGCAATGCGATCAGCGCCTGGCGGGCGGCGATCTGGCCCTTGATGACCCAGTAGAGCGAACCGCCTTCCAGCAGTTCCGCCTCCCGCTTCGGAGTCTGGCGGGTGACATGGATCAGTTCGGGCTTCTGGCCCATCGCCTTCTTTTCCTTCAGGCGCTGTTTCTGCCAGGCGGCGAGATCTTCGAGGCTGTCGCAACCGACGCAAAGCTTGATGAGATGCAGCATGGATGGAACGGTTTGGTACCAAGCAAATGACGCCTTGTTTATAGACCGTCAATCTGGCGCGGTCACTGTTTGGCGATGCGCCAGATGCTTTATGTCAGCAACACGTCCCGCACCGTTCCGGCGGAACAACTGAACGCCATCCTGGAGTGCGCGCGCACCAACAATGCGCGGCTGGGGATATCAGGCATGCTGCTGTATGCCGATGGCGGCTTCCTGCAAATCCTGGAAGGCGAGGACGGCGCGCTGGACGAACTCTATTGCCGCATCTGCGCCGATCCGCGCCACTGGGAGCAGCGGGTGCTGCTGGACCACCAGAGCGATCCGTCCTTCCGTGGCTGGAGCATGGGCTTTGACCGGGTCCAGCCCGGCATGGCCGAAGGCGACAGCGCCTTTTCGATTACCGGCGACGCCATTGCGGGCCGCCTGTCACCCGGTGCGGGGCCCGTGCTGGTGACCATGCTGCGGACATTCTATCGCGTCCAGCGCGATGCCGACCTGAACCTGGCGGTCGCCTAGACCGGCGCGTGAATCTGCTGGCAGCGGCCACAGGCGATGGCCCTGGACTTGCCCTGCGCACAGATGGAGAAGCGGCCGGTGACGCGCAGCGGGGTCTGGGTGGGCTGGACATCGGGGTGCCACTGGTTGACGCCCCAGACCACCTGCCCTGCCTCGCCACAACCCCGGCAGCGTATGTCGCGTGTGATTTCCATGATCCTTCCCCTTGGGCCATGGGTAGCCGTGCCGAAATGAACCGCACATGAATGGAGGGAACTTCACAAAAGCCCGGTCGCGGCGGCTTATCGTGAAGCCTGCATTTACATCAACTTTACGCACCCGCCCTAGTTTGCAGCCATGCTCACAGTTATCGGTTGCATCACGGACCAGCACGACCTGCGCCTGGTTCTTCTGGCTGGTCTTCTCTGCTTCCTGGCCTGCGCCACGGCGATGAACATGCTGTCGCGGGCCGGCGTCAATGACGGGGCGCGGCGGCACTATTGGCTGGCCGGGGCCGGCCTGGTGGCGGGCAGCGGCATCTGGGCGACGCACTTCGTGGCGATGCTGGCCTTCCAGAGCGGGATGCCGATGAATTACGACCTCTCCGGCACGATCCTGTCGGCGATGGTCGCCATCACCCTGTCGGCCGTGGGGTTCGGGCTGGCGCTGTCGCGCCCCGGCCCGGTGGCCGGCGGCGCCCTGGCCGGCGGCGCCATTGCGGCGATGCATTACATGGGCATGGCGGCGGTGCGCGTGCCCGCCGACGTCATGTGGGACAAGACCTTCGTCGCCGCCTCGATGATGATCGGCATATCGGGCGGCGCGCTGGCCTTGTGGCTGGCGGCGCGGGCTGGAAGGGCGGCGGCCTTCTGGGGCGCGACCACGGTCATGACCCTGTCCATCGTGCTGATGCACTTCACCGGCATGGCGGCGGTCACCTATCACCTCAATCCGGCCATCCTGGTGCCCGAGCAGATCATCTCGCCCATCACGCTGGCCATTGCGGTGGCCGCCGTGGCCGCGCTTCTGGCCGGCCTGGGCCTTACCAGCGCGCTGGTGGACGGCCACCTGGCCAGCCGCGCCAGCGCCGAGGCGGACAGGCTGCGCCGCCACATCGAAGACCTGGAAAAGACGCAGGCCGCGCTGACCCGCGCCAAGGAACAGGCCGATATCGCCAACAAGGCCAAGTCGGAATTCATCGCCAATATGAGCCATGAAATCCGCACGCCCATGAACGGCGTGCTGGGCATGACGGGGCTCCTGCTGGATACGCGCCTGGACGACGAACAGCGCAAATATGCCGAGACGGTGCGCGAATCCGGCGAGGCGCTGCTGGGCATCGTCAACGACATCCTGGATGTCTCCAAGCTGGAGGCCGGCAAGGTCGAACTGGAAGCGATCGATTTCGACCTGGTGAACACGGTGGAAAGCGCCCTGGCGGTCATGGCCGCGCGCGCCAGAGAGAAGCATATCGACCTGGGCGCGTTCGTGACGCCGCAGGCGCGCGGGGTCTATACGGGCGATCCGTCACGGCTGCGCCAGGTGTTGCTGAACCTTTTGTCCAACGCCATCAAATTCACCGAAAAGGGCGGCGTGTCGGTGATGGTCGAGGTCCACAAGGTCGAGGATCCGGCCACGGGCCTGAATCACCTGCGCTTCGAGGTGAAGGACAGCGGCATCGGCATTCCCGACAAGGTGTGCGAGCGGCTGTTCCAGAATTTCAGCCAAGCCGATTCCTCCGTCACGCGCCGCTATGGCGGCACCGGCCTCGGCCTGGCGATCAGCCGCCAGCTGGTCGAACTGATGGGCGGCCGCATCGGCGTTTCCAGCCGCGTCGGGCATGGCTCCACTTTCTGGTTTGAAATCGCGCTGTTGCGTTCTTCCGCGAGGCTTCCCGACATGAACACCCTTCCCGCCCACCTGGCCCATCTGCGTGTGCTGGTGGTGGACGACATCGCCCTCAATCACGAAATCTTCGCGCGGCAGATCGCAACCTATGGCATCACCACCCAGTCGGCGCCCGATGGCTTCGCCGCCATGGCGGAGCTGGAACGGGCCTGGCACATGGGCCATCCCTATGACGTGGTCTTCCTCGACCACATGATGCCCGGCATTTCCGGCGTCGAACTGGCGCGGCGCATCCGCGACAGCAAGGTTCTTTGCGATACCAGGCTGGTGATGGTGTCGTCGGCGGGTATCCAGGGCGTTGCGCGCGCCGACCTGGCGCTGCTGGACGCCAAGCTGGACAAGCCTGTGCGCCAGCATGAACTGCTGGATTGCCTGATCCGCATCCACAGCCAGGCTCCGGAAAAACCTGCGCCAGCGCCCGCGGCCATGCCCGCACCGGCCGCGCCGGGCTGCGGGCTGAAAATCCTGTTGGCCGAGGACAACAAGATCAACCAGAAATTCGCCACCGTGCTGCTGGGCAAGGCGGGCCATGCGGTGACGGTGGCCGAGAATGGACACCAGGCGGTGGACGCGGTGCGCCACCAGGATTTCGACCTGGTGCTGATGGACATCCAGATGCCCGAACTGGACGGCGTGGGCGCCACGCGCGAAATCCGCGCCCTGCCCGCGCCCAAATGCGACTTGCCGATCATCGCGATGACCGCCCATGCCATGAGCGGCGCGAAGGAAGAATACATGGCGGCCGGGATGAACGACTATGTCGCCAAGCCGGTGGAGCGCGAGAAGCTGTTCGCCGTGCTGGCCAGGTTTGGCGCCGCGCCGGCGATGGCGGTCGCAAAGCCGGCGCCCGCGCCGGTGCATCCGCTGCTGGAGCGGGCCAAGATGGACGAACTGGCCGAGACGCTGGGCTTCGATACGCTGCGCGAATTGCTGATGCTGTGTGCCGCCGACGCCAACGCCCATGCCGCCGCCATGGATGCGCGCGACATGGACGATTGCGCGCGCCAGGCCCATGCGCTGGTCAGTGCCGCGGGCAATATGGGCCTGATGCGGCTTTCGGCCGAGGCACGGTTGCTGGAAACCGCCTGCCGCGGCGGGGAACGGGAAAAGGTGTCGGCCCTGATCGCCGAATTGCGGGTGACGGCGGCGCAGAGCGCGGAGGACATCAAGACCTGGCTTGCCTCTGCAAAGCTGGCGCGGCAGGTGGCCTGACGGCGCGGACCGGGTTGGAAAGCCGCGTCACCGCGGCTAGGTTCGGGCCATGCCCCGCAAAGCCATATCCGCCGGTGTCGTGCATGACCTGCCCGACGACATGCGCAAGGCGCTGGCCGCCGACGCGGCCGCGCTGGCGGCGTGGGAAGACATCACACCCCTGGCCCGCAATGAATGGATATGCTGGGTGACGATCGTCAAGAAGGACGAGACCCGCAAGGAGCATGTCGCGCGGCTGGTGGCGCAGTTGAAGGAAGGCAAGCGGCGGCCCTGCTGCTGGCCGGGCTGTCCGCATCGCAACGACAAGGCGAAGACGTGGTTTGCGCCCAAGAAGAAGGCGCGGGCTGGGGCGTGATGCAGAAGGAAATTCGGCGTCTTCGGCCATTCCAAGTGGGGCCCCGCGCTAATTGGGCGGTATTATTCCACAGTTTGTGCGGCACTCTGCGGGATTAAGCCACCGCTGGCGCAGATACTCCTGAGCCTGCGGGCCGTAAGCCGGATGTGTAGATGTGAGGTGCCCCACCAGCGGCCCCGGAGCACGGGAATTGTCTGCAC
>JAEZBK010000081.1 GCA_023427355.1 Pseudomonadota bacterium | reverse complement strand
GTCTTGGCGCCATCGCGCGGGAGGGGCTGAAATTCGCCGGCGCCAACATGGTGGGGGCGGCGGTGAATTATGGCGTCTATGCCTTGCTGGTGGCCTATGCCGCGCGGCCCTGGAGCGACATCTTCGTCGCCCAGATCATCGGCGTGCTGGCGGGGCTGGTGTTCAATTTCACCCTGTCGCGCACCCTGGTTTTCACGGACAAGGCGCGCAACCGCGGGTAAGGCTTTGCCCGGTGCGGCGGCCCCGCTAGGCTGACGGCATGCGCTGGACCTTCGGCATGGCTGGTCTTCTCGTCCTGCTGGCGGGCCCCGCGTCAGCCGACACCATCTATCGCGTGCGCGCGGAACGCTGGACGGCAGCGGATGAGCGCGGCTTCGGCGAGTTCCTGGCGGGCATCGGCCAAAGCAATTGCCGCACGGTGGATGCCTGCCTGAAGAGTCCGGCCAACCCTTTCCGCGCGTCGGATCCGGCGCGCATCACCTTTCGCGCCGATTGCGCCGACCTGCCCTATTTCCTGCGCTTCTATTATGCCTGGAAGCGTGGCCTTCCCTTTTCCTATGTGAGCCAGGTGTCGCCCCGCGGCCAGGCCCGCGATATCCGCTACAGCGCCAATGGGAACATGGTGCGCGCCCGGCGCGACGTGACGTCGGGCATGGACGCGGTGCAGGTGCTGAACCATCTGCGCGATTATGTGTCTTCGGCCACCTATCGCATGGACCCGGAACTGGATGGGCAGGATTTCTATTCGCCTGCGCTTTCGCCCCAGGGCGTCCGCCCCGGCACGGTGATCTACGATCCCAATGGCCACCTGGCCCTGGTCTGGCGTGTCGAAGCCAATGGCCGCATCCACTATATTGACGCCCATCCCGACAACACGCTGACACGCGGGCAATATGACCTGCGCTTCGTGCGGTCGTCGCCGGGCATGGGCGCGGGCTTCAAGAACTGGCGGCCGCAGATGCTGGTGGAGGCGCGCCGCGTGGATGGCGCACTGTCCGGCGGACGCGTGACGCTGGCCGCCAACAGCGCGATCCCGGATTTCGCATTGACCCAGTATTACGGCACAGGCCCCCGGCCCGCGAACTGGCGGCAGGGAACGTTCGTGCTGCAGGGGCAGCGTGTCGATTACTATGACTATGTCCGTGCCGCCTTGAGCGGGGGCAGCCTGCATTTCGATCCGGTGCGGGAGATTGCCGACATGGTGGCGTCGAACTGCGCCGACCTGTCCTATCGCGCTGAGGCGGTGGACATCGCCTTGGGCGCGGGGCTGCAGAACCGGCCGCAGCCCGATCGCCTGCCCGCCAATATCTATGGCACCGATGGCGACTGGGAAACCTATTCGACCCCATCGCGGGATGCCCGGCTCAAGACCGCCTTCAAGAACCTGCGCGACACGGCGGAACGGTTCCTGGCGCTGTGGCGGGCGGGTGATCCCAGCGTGAACTATCGCGGCGCCAACCTGGCCGGGGACATGCTGGCTTCGTATGAACGGCAGGCGGCCCAGTGCCGCGTTCGATATCAGCGCAGCGATGGCAGCATGGTCACGCTGGATTATGAAGAGGCGCGGGCAAGGCTGTTCCGCATGTCGTTCGATCCGTATCACTGCGCCGAAGCCCGCTGGGGCGCGAGCGGCGCCGAAGCCGCCACCTGCCGCGACGGCGCCGTCAAGCGGGCCTGGTATGGGGCGGAGCAACGCCTGCGCAACCAGATCGAACGCAGCTATGAGGCACGCATGGACTTTACCCTGGTCCAGCTTCAGGCCGGTTCGGGCGGCGTGGCCCATCCACCGGACATTGATGCCCGCGCCTTCCTGGCGGCGGCGGCACGGACGCCATAAAAAAAAACGGGCGCCTTGCGGCGCCCGTTTCCGTTGAACGATGAGGCGGCCGGTTAGCGGCGCGCATACACGCTGTAGAGGTCCGCAACCACCTGGGTGGCCGCGTCGCCCTTGGCAGCGCCAAACGCGCGCGCCGCGTCGGCCTTCTGGCCATCGGTCAGCAGGGCATGGCCCAGGCGAACCTGCGCTTCGGCGGTGTTGGTCGGCTTCTTGGCGATGCCGGCGCGGATGGTGGCGACACCTTCCTTGGCATTGCCCTGGGTGACCTGCTGCTGACCAACGGTGATCAGCGCGTCGCCATTGGGGGCCGACTGGGCGGCGGCCAAGGCCTTGGCGGCGCCGGCCTTGGCTTCGGCGTTGCGATCCTGGGCCAGCTTCATCAGGCGGTTGGTGCGGTCATTGGCCGGCAGGACCTTGTCCTTGATGCCCTTATCGATGACCGCGATGGCCTCGGACGGCATCTGGCGAACCAGGGCGATCTGGGCATAGGTCATCACTTCTTCGGCGGTGGTGAGATTGCCGGTCATCGCCTTGATGCGATACAGGTCCAGCGTGTTCTGGTCCGTCAGACGGGGCGTGCGCTGGGCGACGCGCAGGAGCTGGCTCCAATATTCCGCCTTGCCGGTGCGGGCCACGAGCTGTTCCAGCGCGCCACGTTCGGCGGCTTCGTCCTTGGCGTCATAGGCGCAACGCTGCAGGAGCTGCAGGCCGTTCTCACCGCCGGCGCCGGCACCCAGGTTGCTGCGGATATAGCGCATGCAGCCCTGCGGATCGTTCTTGCGATAATAGGCCTGGGCGATCACCAGCATGGACTGGGCATCGAGCGAGTTGGTCTTGCGCAGCGCTTCGCCACCGGCGATCACCGCATCCCAGCGGCCGGCGGCGGCATCCTGGGCAAACTTCGCCTTGGCGCCCAGCGCACCGCCGATCGAGGCATCGCCCGACTGCACGGCGACATACTGCTTCATCTGGTCAACCACGGAGCGTTCGCCAGCCGTCTTGGCGGGCGCGGCATCGAGGCGGCTCATCGCTTCCTTGTAGCGCTTCTGGGTGACCAGCGACTTGGCCTCGTTGATGGCCGAGCCGACTTCCTTGCTCACCGACGTCTGGGCGGTGGCGGTGGTGACGGTTGCGCCCATGACGGCGGTGCCCAGCAGAAGGGCGGTCGCGGCGGCGCGCAGAGTACGAAGTTTCATTGCAAGACCTCTCTTCAAAAGCAATTGGGGGTCGCGG
>JAEZBK010000310.1 GCA_023427355.1 Pseudomonadota bacterium | reverse complement strand
AGCTCAGGATGAGGGATTGAGGCGCAGACACGTTGTAGAATGAAAACATGGCCTGCCTCTGGCGGGCCATGTTTTTTTGGGCCAGGCGATCAGTTGCCCTTGGGCTTGGCCTTGAACGTCTTCTTGAACTTCGGCTTGTCGCCGAATTTCTTGTCGCCAAACTTCCTGTCACCGAACTTCTTGTCGCCGAATTTTTTCTTGAACGGCTTCTTGCCCGCGGGACGCGGCGCCTGCTCGCCCTCAAGCTGGCGATGGGCGGTGGTCTGTTTCGCGGGCGGCGCATTTTCGCCCTGCGGGGCGCGTTCGCCGCGCGGCGGGGATTCCTCGCCATGGTTGCCCGGCGCGGGGAAGATGCGCACCCCGCCCTTGGGGCGATTGGCGACAAGGCCCGCGAATTTTTCCGCAACCTCCTGCGAGACCTGAAAGCGCGTCTCGCGATCATAGACGCGGATGGCGCCGATATCGGCCTTGGTGATGTCGCCCTGGCGGCAGATTTCCGGCAGCAGCCATTTGGGATCTGCGTTGCGCTCGCGGCCCACATTCAGCAGGAACCAGGGGCCATTGGCCTGCACGCCCATGGGCGCGCCGCGTTCCTTGCGCGGGCCTTTATCAGGGCGCGGACCACGGTCCGGCGCACGGTCATGGCTGCGTTCGCCGCGTTCGGGACGGTCTTCGCGGCGCGGGCGTTCGCCCTTCTGAGAGCGCGGCGCGTAGGGTTCGGGCGGCGCAATCTCTTCGGGGGCTGGCAATTGCGTCTTGTAGAGTTTCACAAAGGCCGTCGCCAACGCGCGCGGATCGTGCGCGGCCAGCAACGCCTCGACCATCGCCACATCTTCTTCCGCTGCCGCTTCGGTCAGCAGCGGATTGGTCAGCAGCCGTTCGGTATCGAGCTTGCGGATATCGTCGGCGGATGGCGGATCGGACCAGGTGAAGGGCACCCGCGCCCGGCCCAGCATTTCCTCGGCGCGGCGACGGCGCGATGGCGGCACCAGGAGGATGGAGGTGCCTTTCTTGCCGGCACGACCGGTGCGGCCGCTGCGATGCTGCAGCACCTGCGCGTCATTGGGCAGTTCGGCATGGATGACCAGCGCCAGGCCCGGCAGGTCGATGCCGCGCGCCGCCACGTCGGTGGCGACACAGACACGGGCGCGGCCATCGCGCAGCGCTTGCAGCGCATGATTGCGCTCATGCTGGGAGAGTTCGCCGGAAAGCGAGACAGCGGCGAAGCCGCGCTCGGTCAGCATCGCTTCCATGTGGCGCACGGAATTGCGGGTGTTGCAGAAGACGATGGCGCCGGGCGGATCGAGATAGCGCAGCAGGTTGATCACCGCACGCTCGACGCTGCCATGGGGCGTGCGGATGGCGCGATATTCGATGTCGGCATGGCCGCTGGTGTCGGCACGCGTGGCGATGCGCAACGCATCCTTCTGGTAATGCTGTGCCAGCGAGATGATCGCCTTGGGCAGCGTCGCCGAAAACAGCAGCGTGCGCCGTTCGGCGGGCGTGGTTTCCAGGATGAATTGCAGATCTTCGCGGAAGCCCAGGTCGAGCATCTCGTCGGCTTCGTCCAGCACGGCCGCCCGGAGATTTTCCACGCGCAGCGCGCGGCGCTCCAGGTGATCGCGCAACCGGCCGGGCGTGCCGACCACGATGTGCGCGCCCGCGTTCAACTGGCGCCGTTCCGCCCCCGGATCCATGCCGCCGACGCACGCCACGACGCGCGCGCCCGCATATTGATAAAGCCAGTTCAGTTCGCGCTGCACCTGCAGCGCCAGTTCGCGCGTGGGCGCGATGATCAACGCCAGGGGCGCATCGGCCGGCCCCAGGGCGGCCGCGCCATCCAGCAGCGTGTCGGCCAGCGCCAGGCCATAGGCGACGGTCTTGCCCGAACCGGTCTGGGCGGAGACCAGCAGGTCGCGGCCCTGGGCCTCATCCTCCAGCACGGCGGTCTGGACCGGCGTGGCGTCGGTGTATTCGCGTTCGCGCAGGGCGCGCGCGATGGAGTCAGGGGCGTTCAGGAATGCCAAGGGAAAGCCTTTCAGGGCAGCGTCAAGGGGACGCCGCGCGGCGTCTCTTAGCCCCAATCGGGGCGGGGAAACAGCAAAAGCTCATCATGGCAGCTAGCGGTTTTCCGCCAGAACCCGGCCCGCAAGGTAAAGGGAACCGCAGATCAGGATACGCGGGCTGGCCTCATGGCGGTCCATATGGCTGCGCGCGGCGATCTGGAGCATGGCGTCTTCCAGGTCTTCGCCCGGCGCCGCATCCAGCCCCGCCGCACGGGCCGCGTCATAGAGCGCGCCTGCGCCCAGGCTGGCATCCTCGCCCGGAATGGTCACGGTCACCACATGGCGGGCCAGACCGCGAAAGGGGTTCAGGAACCCCGCCGCATCCTTGGTGCGCAGCATGCCGCAGATCAGATAAAGCGGCCGATCGCTCTTGTCTTCCAGATCGGCGATGGCGTTGGAAAGCGCGGCGGCGCAATGCGGGTTGTGCCCGCCATCCAGCCACACCTCGGCGCCTCGGGGCGCGGCTTCCACCAGAGGACCGTGATGCAGGCGCTGCAGGCGGGCGGGCCAGTCCACGGTGGCCAGGCCGCGTTCGATCGCCGTGTCAGTGCCCCAGCCCTGTCTGGCATGGCGCAGCGCGGCGATGGCCACCCCCGCATTCTCGATCTGGTGGCGGCCGATCAGTTTGGGCAGCGGCAGGTCGAGCAGGCCGTCGCCATCCTCATAGACCATGCGGCCATGTTCCTGCCGCGCCGAGAAATCCTGATGGAAGACATAGGCCGATACGCCCATCCGGTCGGCGCGGGAGAGTATCTCGTCCAGCGCGACATCGCTTTGCGGGCCGATCACCAGCGGCGCGCCCTTCTTGATGATGCCCGCCTTCTCGCGCGCGATGCCCGCAAGGTCGTCGCCCAGGAACTCCAGATGATCCAGGCCCACCGGCTGGATCACCGTCATGGCCGGGCGTTTGACGACATTGGTGGCATCGTAGGTGCCGCCCAGCCCCACTTCCAGCACCACCGCATCGGCAGGATGGCGCGAGAAGGCCAGGAACATGGCCGCCGCCGTGATCTCGAAGAAGGTGATGGGCGCGCCGTCATTGACCCGCTCGACCTCGAGCAGCGTGTCGCAGAGTTCTTCCTCGCTGATGAGTTGGCCCGCCAGGCGGATGCGCTCATGGAAGCGCACCAGATGGGGCGAAATGTGCATATGGACCTTGAGGCCCTGCGCTTCCAGCATGGCGCGCGAGAAGGCGCAGGCGCTGCCCTTGCCGTTGGTGCCCGCGACATGGATGACGGGGGGCAGCCGGTCCTGCGGATCGCCCAGCGCGCCCAGCAGGCGGCGGATGCGGTCGAGCGCCAGGTCGATCTTCTTGGGATGCAGCGCGAGCAGCCGTTCGAGGATGGCGTCGCTGCGTCCCGGAATCCTCATTGGGCCGGCCTCATGGCGCGGCGGCGTGCCCGTTGCCGTTTGCCGGGGGCGGCGGCAGCTTCTTGGACCTGGGCCGCGGCTGCTTCATCAGCATATGGACGAGGCGCGAGAGCATCTCGCGCATCTCATGCCGGTTCACCACCATGTCCAGCATGCCGTGCTTGAGCAGATATTCGGCGCGCTGGAAACCTTCGGGCAGCTTTTCGCGGATGGTCTGGGCAATGACGCGCGCGCCGGCAAAGCCGATCTGCGCACCGGGTTCGGCCACCTGGATGTCGCCCAGCATGGCATAGGAGGCCGAGACGCCGCCAAAGGTGGGATCGGTCAGCACCACGATATAGGGCAGGCCTGCTTCCTTCAGCATCTGCACCGCGATGGTGGTGCGCGGCATCTGCATCAGCGACAGCATGCTTTCCTGCATGCGTGCGCCGCCGGAGGCGACATAGAGGATGAAGGGCCGCTTTTCGGCGACGGCCATTTCCATCGCGGCGACCAGCCCATCGCCCACCGCCATGCCCAGCGAACCGCCCAGGAAGTCGAAGGCCTGCACGCCGATCATCACCGGCAGACCGTCAAGCGTGCCCTTGGCGGCGCTGAAGGCTTCGGAACGGCCGGTCTTGGCCTTGGCTGCCTTCATCTCGTCGGCATATTTCTTCTCGGCCTTGAACCCCAGCGGGTCGGCCTTGACCGCGACCGGCGGCAGCTCGGTGAAGCTGTGCGCGTCGAACGTATAGGCGAAGCGTTCGGCCGGACCGATGCGCAGGTGATGGCTGCACTTGGTGCAGACATACTGGTTCGCGATCAGGTCGCGGTGGAAAATCATCTCGCCGCAGGCCGGGCATTTGCGCCACAGATTGTCGGGCGTGTTGCTGGGTTGGGCGGGCTTGCCGTCCATCAGGCCCTTGACGCGGGGGCGGACGAGATTGGTGATCCAGTTCATGCCGGTACCTTAGCAGAATTGTGGGTCGCCTGCGCCAGTGCGGTGCAGAGGTCGGTGACGGCCTTAACCACCTTTTGCGGCTCCTGGCCCAGATTTTCCGCGACTTTTCCGACAATGGCGGACCCCACCACGACACCATCGGCAATGCCGGCGATTGTGGCGGCCTGTTCAGGCGTGCGGATGCCGAAGCCCACGGCCACCGGCAAGGCGGTGGCGGCGCGGACGCGCGCGATGGCATCGGCGACATCGGCCTGGCTGAAGCTCTTGGTGCCGGTCACGCCCGCCACCGAAACGTAATAGAGATACCCCGTGGCGGATTCGACGATGCGGGCCAGGCGCGCCGCATCGGTGGTGGGCGTGACGAAACGCACCAGATCCACGCCCTGGGCTGCGGCGGGAACGCGCAGCACTTCGTCTTCCTCGATCGGCAGGTCGACCGCGATCAGGCCATCCACGCCCGCCGCCGCCACGTCGCGCGCGAAGCGGGCAGCGCCATAAGCATGGATGGGATTGAAATAGCCCATCAGCACGATGGGGGTCTTGCTGTCCTTGCGGCGAAACTTCTTCACCAGCTCGATGACCTTGGGCAGGGTCGCGCCCGCCGCGATGGCGCGGGTGGACGACATCTGCACCGCCGGGCCATCGGCCATCGGGTCGCTGAATGGCATGCCCAATTCGATGATGTCGGCGCCGCAGGCGGGCAGCGCCTCCAGGATGGCCAGCGAGGTGTCCATGTCGGGATCGCCCGCGCTGATGAAGGGAATGAAGGCGGCGCGATTGTCCTTCTTCAGGCGCGCGAAGGTGTCGGACAGACGGCTCACAGCTTCACTCCCAGCGCTTCGGCGACGGAGAAGATGTCCTTGTCACCGCGGCCCGACAGGCAGATGGCGATGGACTGGTCCTTCGG
>JAEZBK010000305.1 GCA_023427355.1 Pseudomonadota bacterium | reverse complement strand
GTCCAGCATGCGGCGCACGCGCGGGATGCGGGCCGCATCGGGGTGATAGGCCATCCAGATATCGGACGGGAAATGGATGCCGGGAATATCCACGGGCACGACCGCCGCGCCAATGGCGCTGGCATAGGTTGGCAACAGCCCTATGCCGGCGCCCTTGGCGATGGACCAGTAATGGGCGCTGGAGACGTTGTTGCGGATCGCGACAAAGCCCGGCTGGGGTATGCCGGGGAACAACTGGTCATAGCCGGGCATGGTGTCGGCGACCTGCTCCGCCACCTGGATGCAGATGCGGTGCCGCAGCAACTCTTCCAGATTGCGCGGCATGCCATAGCGCTCCAGATAGGATCTGGCGGCATAGGGAATGGCATGGAGCCGCCCCACCTTGACCAGCTTCAGGTCGGGTGAGCTTGGACGGGTGAGCTGCAGGGAAACATCCGCTTCCATCCGCAGCACGTCAGCCGAATGCATGGCGCAGCTCATGTCGATCAGCAGCTTGGGATAGCTGCGCTGAAACTCGACGATCCGCGGCGAGATCCAAAAGGTGCCAAGACCTTCGGTAATGGCCAGCCGCACTTCCCCGGAAATGGCGGTATCGGCCCGGTCGCTGGCACGCACCAGGGAGAAGGACGCCGCCTCCATGCGCTGGGCGGCGGCGAAGACTTCCTTGCCTTCCTCGGTGATGCGGATGCCATCCACATGGCGGGTCAGAAGGGTCACGCCCAGCTGGCGTTCCAGTTCCTGGACATGGCGGCGCAAGGCGTTGACCGACTGGCCCAGATGCTCGGCTGCCGCGCGGAAACTGCCCCGGCGCACGACTTGCAGGAACAGGCGCACCCCGTCCCAATCCTGAATGGTGCGGAGCGTGGGGACGGCCACGAGATCACCCTCGCGTTCGTTTTTTGGAACACCCCTGTCAGTTAACGGCTGCATACGGCGGCCTCTCAATAATTTAGAAACCATACAGAACAATCGCCCGCTAGGGAATAAGGCACAAAATATGACCATCCAGACCCTGGGAATCGGCAAGAAAGCGTATCCCGACCTGGCATATGCACCTGCCACGGAACGTTCACTGGACAAGCTAAGTATCGGTGATCTCGGGAAAAAACTGGTCGTCTTCAACCCCGCGGGAAATGGTGTGGAATCGCTCCTCGCCGCAGCCGCGGGCAAGATCGGGCAGCTAGCCGATGTGGAGGTCATCCAAAAAATTGTGTCGTTCAACCCGGACAGCCTGTGGGCGATGAGTCGCAAGAGCCGTTACGATTGGCGAACACAGAAGGGCGAAGGCTTCATTGCCTTCCTGATGCTGAATCCCGACGGCCACAAGGCGCTGATCGAAGGAACCCTGGACTGTTTCAACCCTGACCTGTCGTTGCTGACCGGCCAGAACGAGAAGCCGGACGCGATCTACATCTGGGCCATCTATGCCCCGGGCGTGCTGGCCGCCGGCGTGCCGCTGGTGCTGGAGAAGGTCTCCACGCCTCTCTATGCAGACGCGAACCTCTACGCGAAGGCCGTCACGGACGCCGGGCACGAATTCCTGGAAACGGTCGGCTTCCGGCTGGGCGCCCGCCTGGGCGAGGCCTTCAACCCCCGCCTGCACGTCTTTGCGCGTGGCGACATTCACCCCGCCAACATGCCCGCCTATGACAGCTATCGGCGCGGGAAGTCCAAAGGGCCTTGCGTCACCGTGGCGCGCAGCATGGAAGACCTGACCAAGGTGATGGCGATCCGCAGCGCCGTTTACATGGCCGAGCAGGAATGTCCGTACGAAGAGGAATTCGACGGCAATGATTTTTCCGCCACCCATCTTGTCGGCTATGTCGGGGATGAGCCTGCCGCCACGCTGCGCCTGCGCTTCTTCGCCGATTTCGCCAAGCTGGAGCGCGTGGCGGTGCGGCACGAATTCCGCAACACCCGCATCGCCTTCGAACTGGTGAAGGCCGCCATCGAACTGTCGCGCGTGAAGGGCTATCGCCGCCTGTACGGCCATGCCCGCAAGCGCCTGATGGCGTTCTGGACGCGTTTCGGCTTCCGCACCTTCGAGGGCGGCCGCGACCTGGTGTTCTCGGACCATGACTATGTCGAGATGCTGCTGGAGATGGACCGCCATCCCGCCGCGATCACGATCGGCATCGACCCCTATACGATCATCCGTCCCGAAGGCCGCTGGCACATGCCCAGCCTGCTGGAGAAGTCGGCCAGCCGTCCCCTCACCCGTCCGGTCCGCGACGTCAAATCCTCAACCGCCAAGACCAAAGCCACGGCCGTCTGATGTCCATCATCAATTTCCGCGCCTATGCCAATCCCCGCACCGTGCCGACCCTGGTGCTGGTGGACATGCAGCAGGAATACATCGCCGCGCCGCGCGCGCTGGCCATCGAAAGCGCCCCGCAGGCGCTCGAAAAGGCGCGGCTGGCGCTGGATCACGCCCGCGCCAATGGGTTTCCCATCGCCTTCATGCGGTGGATAGACAATGCGCCCTTCTTCAATCCCAATTCGCGCTTTTCGCGCTGGATCGAGGGTTTCGAGCCCCATGGCTGCGACATGATCTTCGAGCGCAACCGCCCGTCCTGCTATGCCAGCCGGGAATTCGCGGACATGATGGGCCGCAGCGGCCAGCCCTTCGTGATGGCCGGGTTCGCGGGCGAGACGGCCTGCCTTTCCACGGCGATCGACGCCTTTCATCGCGGTCATACCTTCACCTTTCTGGAAGACGCATCGGCCAGCCACGCGCTGGAGCACACATCCGCGGATGAGGCGCATCGTGCGGTGTCCGATATCGTGCGGCTCTATGGCGAGGTTGCGGACGCCCGGAGCTGGATCGCCTCCACCCAGAGCGCCAAGGTTCGTGTTGCGCAATGACCATCAATAACCTCCCGGTACAGGCGGATCCCCGGCCGCTACGCTATATCTGCGAGGCCCTGCGCCAGATCGTGGAGACGGTGAAAGACTTCGGACTGGACGATGCCGCCAAGATGCTGGAGCAGGCGCGGATCGAGATCGAGGAATCGCTGCCGAAGCAGCGGAGCGACCAGGACATTCGCTGACAGGCCCGGGCGGGCCAAATCCTGCCCTGCCTTGCGGGATGGCGCGGGCCACGACATGCGCGGCTGGCGATTACCCTGCGGCGTTCAAGCCTGCATCGAGCAGCCGCGCGCCGGGAGATAAAATTAGCCGCGCCCCCGATAGGGCGACACGCCCGGGTCTGGCAGCCATACGCCGTTGGGCAATTTTCCCGTCTGCCAGAACACGTCGATCGGGATGCCGCCGCGCGGATACCTGTAGCCGCCTATACGCAGATATTTCGGCTTGATCGCGCCCACCACGCGCTTGGCGATGGCGATGGTGGTGTCTTCGTGGAAACTGCCGACATTGCGGAAGCTGGCGAGATAGAGCTTCAGCGACTTGGATTCCACCAGCGCCTTGCCCGGCACATAATCCAGAACGAAATGCGCGAAATCGGGCTGGCCGGTGATGGGACACAGGGTGGTGAATTCCGGCGCGGTGAAGCGCACGAGATAGTCGGTGCCGGGGTGCGGATTAGGCACCGCTTCCAGCACCGCCTTGTCCGGCGATGCGGGCTGCGCAACCTGTTTGCCGAGCTGGGTGAGCTTCTTCGCCATCGGGTTACGCTTCGTAGACGCAGGTCTGGCCATAGGACGGACGGCGCAGCTTGACCCGCACCACTTCCGGCAGCTTGTCCTGCGCGCGCTGGAAGATGAAACGGGAGATATTTTCCAGCGTGGGCTTGCCCAGGCCTTCGACCTCGTTGAGCAGGCGATGATCCAGCGTCTCGCGAATATCGGCCAGTGCGCGGTTGATCTCGCCCAAGTCGCGCAGAAAACCGGTCTGGGCGTCGGGCTCGCCGCGCAACGTCACTTCCACATAGAAGGAATGACCGTGCATGCGGCGATATTCCGGCGCGCCATCGAGGAAATGCGCGGCGTCGAAGGTAAATTCCTGGGAAATCTCGATCATGAGCGGGATATCGGGTTTTCGCCCTTTCCCGTCAAGGATTAACGCGTTTTGTCTTGAAACCCGGCTCGGCGGTACCGAAAATAACCCCATGATCCGCAAATCGCTTTTCCGCAATTTCTGGACCCTGGTGGGCGAGCCCCTGGTGGTGCTGGTGCTGGTCTTTGTTTCGACCACCGCCATCGCCCAGCCCTTTTATGTTCCCACCGGCTCGATGCAGCCCACCCTGGCCATCGGCGACGCGCTGATCGGAGCCAAGTTTCCCTATGGTTTCAGCCGCTGGTCCCTGCCCTTCGGCTGGGCGCCGAAATCGGACACGCGCCTGTTTGGCCGCCTGCCCGCCTATGGCGACGTGGCCGTCTTCCGCCTGCCGCGCGACGAGAAGGTGACGTATGTGAAGCGCGTGGTCGGCCTGCCCGGCGACCGCATCCAGATGGTGAAGGGCGAGCTGGTCATCAACGGCGTGAAGGCGCCGCTGAAATGGGAAGGCACCGCGCCGGTGCAGGATCACAATGGCCGCGAGGCGCAGGTGAACCGGTATCGTGAGACGCTGCCAGGCGGCGTTACCCACACCATCGTCAAGCATGCCTGGAATGGCTGGCTGGACGATACGCCGGTCTTCGAGGTGCCGCAGGGGCATGTCTTCGTGATGGGCGACAATCGCGACAATTCGCTGGACAGCCGCGCCAGCGCCAGCATGGGCGGCGTCGGCTTCGTGCCGGTGGAAAACCTGATGGCGCGGGCCGAGTTCACCATCGGCTCCTATGATTTCCTGAATGCGAAAGGCCCGGCGAGCTGGCCGGGCCTGATCCGCTGGGAGCGGTTCTTCAAAAGTATCTGAACGCAACACGCTCAGATGCCGCCCCCTGCGCATGGCGGAGTGAATTAAAGCGCCTGGTCGCCGGTCTCGCCCGTGCGCACGCGCAGCGCCTGTTCCAGGTCGAGAACGAATATCTTGCCATCGCCGATCTTGCCGGTGCGCGAGGCCTGGGTGATAGCCTGCACCACATCGTCCACCCGGCCATCCTGCACCGCGACTTCCAGCTTGAGCTTGGGCAGGAAGGCGATCTGGTATTCGGCGCCGCGATAGATCTCGGTGTGGCCCTTCTGGCGGCCATAGCCGCGCACTTCGGTGACGGTCATGCCCTCGATGCCGATGGCCGTCAGTTTCTCGCGGACCGGCTCGAGACGATGCGGCTGGATGATCGCGGAAATGAGCTTCATGGGATGCTCCTGAAAGACAGTTAGTGATGATAGCCGCTTTCACCGTGCGCGGTGAAATCCAGCCCCAGGGTTTCGCTTTCCTTGTCCACGCGCAAGCCCACGGTCAGCGCCGCCAGCTTGGTGATGATGACGGTGGCGATGGCGGACCAGACGCCAACCGCGACCACGCCCAGACCCTGGACCAGGAATTGTTCGCCGACGCCACGGGACAATTCCACGCCGCCGGTGCCCACCAGGACCAGGAAGGGCAGCGCCAGCGTGCCCAGCGCGCCGCCCACGCCATGGACCCCCAGCACGTCGAGCGCATCATCCACCTGCATCATCTTTTTCACCACCATCACCGCGGCGAAGCAGACGATGCCCGCCGCGAAGCCGATCAGCACAGCCGCCAGAGGCCCGACGAAACCGGATGCCGGCGTGATGGTGGCCAGACCGGCGATGGTGCCGGTGACGGCGCCCACCAGAGACGGCTTGCCGAAGCGGATCCATTCGATGCCCATCCAGGTCAGGGTGGCCGTGGCGGCCGACAGATGCGTCACAAGGAGCGCCATGCCCGCATCATGGCCCGCCGACAGCGCGCTGCCTGCATTGAAGCCGAACCAGCCCACCCAAAGCAGCGCCGCACCCACCATCACCATCCAGGGGGCATGCGGCGGACGGACACCGTGTGGAAACTCCTGCCGCCCGCCCAGCATGGCGGCGATAACCAGGGCCGAAACGCCTGCGGTGACATGCACCACGATGCCGCCCGCATAATCCATCACGCCGCGCGCGGCGAGCCAGCCGCCACCCCAGATCCAGTGCGCGGCCGGGACATAGACAATGAGCAGCCACAGGCCGGAGATCAGCAGCACGGCGCTGAACCTGATGCGTTCGACATAGGCGCCGACGATGAGCGCGGGCGTGATGACCGCGAAGGTCATCTGGAACATGACAAAGACGGTTTCGGGGATCGTCGTGCCGGCGCGCAGGCCGCCGCGTTCCACGCTGGCCAAGGCCAGGTTGGACATGTCGCCCAGCCAGGCGCCGGTGCCCGTGAAGGTCCAGCTGTACCCCACCAGGAACCAGAGCACCGAGCAGACGCAGGCGATGGCGAAGCATTGCGCCAGAACGGACAGGACGTTCTTGGCCTGCACCAGGCCGGCATAGAAAAGCGCCAGGGCGGGTAGCGTCATCAACAGGACCAGCCCCGTGGCCATGATGATCCAGGCGGTATCGCCGCTGTTGAGCATTCCGAGAAGTCCCCCCTTGGACAATCTGTGGGCACCTGCCTGGAAAATGCGCTTCCAGGGCATGCCCGATTTTTGTGCGATTTGGCCTGTCGCCCCCCGGACTGGCAAGGGTGGCGCCCGTGAAAAACGTTCTCACGCACAGGCACGGGTTTGGTGGGCCCAAGATGTGCGATGGCACCGCGACAAGCTGGCAAAGCCCGCCGTGTTGCACTGGCGTAATGGCCCATGCTAACTGGCACCGCCTTGCGCGAGTCCCTCGCGCATCATCAGAATTGTGTTTATAATTCAACAGGTTAAAACGGAACTGGGCGACGGCCGGGCCATGGAGCCCTGGTTTGGCGCGGAAGGGTAAAAGTGGCGACGGAAAAGGTGCAGGAAACCGGGCTGGCGAGCCGCTATGCCACCGCCCTGTTTGAACTGGCGAGCGAGCAAAAGGCTTTGGATGCCGTGAGCGGCGATCTGGCTGCCGTGCGCCGCGCCATGGGCCAGGTGCCGGAACTGGCGCGGCTGGTGAAGTCGCCGGTCTTTTCGCGCGAGGACCAGGCCCGTGCGCTGAAGCCCGTGCTGGACAAGATGGGCGCCAATGCTCTGACCGTGCAGTTCCTGCTGCTGCTGGCGTCCAAGCGCCGCCTGTTCGCCCTGGAAGGGATCATTGCCGGCTATGAACGCCTCCTGGCGCGTTCGCGCGGCGAGACCGAAGCCGAGGTCATCTCGGCCCGGCCGCTCGAAGCCGGCGAACTGGCCGAACTGAAGAACACGCTCAAGGCCAAGCTGGGCCGCGAGCCGCGCCTGCAAACCAAGGTTGATCCCTCGCTTCTCGGCGGCCTCGTCGTGAAGGTGGGATCGCGCATGATTGACACGTCTATTCGCACGAAGCTCTCGGAGCTGCGTGTGGCCATGAAAGGACAGTAAGACAATGGATATCCAGCCCGCAGAAATTTCCGCCATCCTCAAGCGCGAGATCCAGAATTTTGGCACCGAGGCCAAGGTCTCGGAAGTCGGTGAAGTGCTGTCGGTCGGCGACGGCATCGCGCGCGTCTATGGCCTCGACAATGTGCAGGCCGGCGAGATGGTCGAGTTCCCCGGCGGCATCAAGGGCATGGCGCTGAACCTGGAAAGCGACAATGTCGGTTGCGTGATTTTCGGCTCCGACAGCACCATCAAGGAAGGCGACACCGTCAAGCGTACCGGCGCCATCGTGGAAGTGCCGGTGGGCAAGGGCCTGCTGGGCCGCGTCGTGGATCCGCTGGGCTATCCGATTGCCGGAAAGGGCGAATTGTCCGGCGTGGCCGAGCGCCACCGCGTGGACGTGAAGGCCCCCGGCATCATTCCGCGCAAGAGCGTGCACGAGCCGGTGCAGACCGGCCTGAAGGCGATCGACACGCTGATCCCCATCGGCCGCGGCCAGCGCGAGCTGATCATTGGCGACCGCCAGACCGGCAAGACCGCCGTGGCGATCGACGCCATCATCAACCAGAAGGCCGTCAACGCCGGAACGGACGAGAAGGCCAAGCTCTATTGCATCTATGTCGCGATCGGCCAGAAGCGTTCCACCGTGGCGCAGATCGTCAAGACGCTGGCCGATGCCGGTGCGCTCGAATACACGATCATCGTCACCGCCACGGCTTCCGAGCCCGCGCCGCTGCAGTTCCTGGCGCCGTTTGCCGGGTGCGCCATGGGCGAGTGGTTCCGCGACAATGGGATGCACGCGCTGATCATCTATGATGACCTGTCCAAGCAGGCCGTCGCCTATCGCCAGATGTCGCTGCTGCTGCGCCGCCCGCCGGGCCGCGAAGCCTATCCGGGCGACGTGTT
>JAEZBK010000292.1 GCA_023427355.1 Pseudomonadota bacterium | reverse complement strand
CCGAAGGACTGACCACGGCGGGGATAATCGAGCGTCTGTGCCAGAGTCTGCTGTGAGTGGCGCATCTTGAGTTCGGCGCTCCAGCACCAGGCCGAGGCGCTTGGCGCCGGCCTGCCGCCGCTTCTGGTGGAGGCGGATCACCTTGCCGCATCGGTGAGCCTGGGCGTGCATGGCCGCCGCCGCACCGGCACCGGCGAAAGCTTCTGGCAGTTTCGCCGCTATCGCCCGCAGGATCCCGTGTCGGCGATTGACTGGCGCCAGTCCGCCAAGTCGCAACACCTGTTCGTGCGCGAGCGCGAATGGGAAGCGGCGCAGACGGTATGGCTATGGCGCGATGGCGGCACCAACATGGATTTTGCGTCCGGCAAGGGCGCCGCAACCAAGAAAGCGCGCGCCGAATTGCTGCTGCTGGCGCTGGCCTCGCTGCTGGTGCGCGGCGGCGAGCGCGTCGGCTATTGGGCCAGCGGCGATCCGGCAGCGGCATCGAAGCTGTCGCTGACGCGTATCGCGCGCAAGGTGATGGATTCGCGCATGCCCGGCAGCACGCCGCCGCCCGCCGCCGTCGCGCGCGGGGCGCAAATGGTGTGGTTTGGTGACTTTCTGGATCCGGCAACCGAGACGGCGATGCGGCGCATCAGCCGCGCCGGGATCACCGGCCACCTGGTGCGGATCGTGGATCCGGCGGAAGAAGAGTTTCCCTATGCCGGGCGCACGCGCTTCGAGATCGGCGCGTCGCAGAGCGATGTCTATGGCCGGGTGGAGCGCCTGCAGGACGCCTATCGCGCCAAGTTCATCGCCCATGGCGAGATGATCCAGCAGTCCGCCTCGCGGCTGGGCTGGAGCACAACCATCCACCGCACCGATCACGCGCCGCTGGCGGCGTTGATCGCGCTGTATGGCGCGCTGGGCGGGACGTGATGATGGCGTGGCTGGCCCAGATCAGTTTCGGCGCGCCCTGGCTGCTGGCGGGTCTTCTGACGCTGCCGGTATTGTGGTGGCTGCTGCGCGTGACGCCGCCCGCGCCGCGCACACAGAAATTCCCGCCGCTGCGCCTGCTGCTCGGCCTCAACAATGAAGAGGAAACACCGTCCAAGACGCCCTGGTGGTTGCTGTTGCTGCGGCTGGCGGCGGCGGCGCTGCTGATCACCGCGTTGGCCGATCCCATCATCGGGCGCGGCGTCGCGATCACCACACCGGGGCCCCTGGTGCTGGTGGTGGACAATGGCTGGACCGCCGCCCGGGGCTGGGACGGCCGAGGCCGCGCCATGGCCGACCTGCTGCACAATGCGGGTGAACGGCCGGTGCTGATCCTGGCAACGGCCAATCCGCCGGGCGCCGATGCGCCGCCCGAACTTCTGAATGCCGGCCAGGCCGAGCAGGTGGCGCGCGGGTTGCAACCGATGCCCTGGACGGGCGACCGCAAAGCCACCGCCGCGGCCCTGACGCGATGGACCTTCGACGGCACGCCTTCGATCTTCTGGCTGAGTGACGGCATCGAGGATGGCGCGGCGCGCGAATTCCTGGCCGGCTTGCGCGCCAAGGGTAGCGTCACGCTGCTGACGCCCGATGCCGGCGACACCGCCATGGGCCTTTTGCCGCCCGCGCGCGAGGCCAGCGGTTTCACCATCACCGCCATCCGCCCTGCCGGCGCGGCGGTGACGGATGTGGAAGCCGCCGCGCTGGGCGCCAATGGCGAAACGCTGGCGGCGGCAACCTTGCGCTTCACTCCCGGCCTGGGGCGGGCGGAAGCGAAAATGGCGCTGCCGGTCGAGCTGCGCAATCGCGTGCAGCGCATCGCCCTGCGCGGGCTGGATAGCGCGGGCGCGGTGCAACTGATGGATACGGGCAATATCCGCCGTCGTGCCGGAATCGTGGCGGCGGGCGGCACGGAACAGACGCTGCTGGCGGACTCCTATTATCTCGAACGCGCGCTGGGGCCCTATGCCGAGATGGCACGCGGCAATATCTCCACGCTGCTGTCCCAGAAAATCTCGGTGCTGGTGCTGGCCGATGTCGGCCGCATCGCCGGCGACGATGTGGGCCGCGTGGCGGAGTTCGTGAAGAATGGCGGCATGCTGGTGCGTTTTGCGGGCGAACACATGGCGCAAGGCACAGACGATCTTGTGCCGGTGAATTTGCGGGTGGGCGAACGCTATCTGGCGGGGGCGATGGCGTGGGGCCAGCCGCAGCGCCTGGCCAGCTTCGGGCCCGAAAGCCCGTTCAATGGCCTGTCGATTCCCCCCGACGTGACCATTTCGCGCCAGGTCCTGGCCGAACCCACCGCCGATCTGAACAATCGCGCCTGGGCACGGCTGACCGATGGCACCCCGCTGGTGACGGCACGCAAGGACGGCAATGGCTGGATCGTGCTGTTTCACACCTCGGCCAGCCCCAACTGGTCCACCCTGCCCATGTCGGGGCTGTATGTGGACATGCTGCGGCGCCTGCTGGCGCTGTCGGGTGGTACGCCTGCCGAAAGCCTGGCGGGCCTGACGACGTTGCCGCCGGTATCGGTGCTGGACGGCTACGGACGCCTGGGCGCGCCCGGCGGTGACGCCATGCCCATCGCGGCGAAGGACTTCGCCACGACCAAGGCCAGCCGCATCCATCCGCCCGGCCTGTATGGCGCACAGGGCGTGGAAAGCGCGCTCAACACGCTGGGCATTGACGATACGCTGGTGGCGCTGCCCGAGATGGGCGTGGCGCGGCAGGGCTATGGCGAGATTGATGCGATGGCGCTGATGCCGTGGCTGCTGGTGGCCGCAGCCGTGCTCCTGATACTCGACGCGCTGCTGTCGCTGATCCTGCGTGGGCACAGCCCGGTGCGGCTCCTGGCGCGCGGGGCCGCAGGCGCACTGGCGCTGGCGATCCTCGCCACGCCGCAGGCGCGCGCGCAGGACATCGCCATGAGCCAGGCCGCCGCGCTGGACACACGTCTCGCCTATGTGCGCACGGGCGTCACCGACCTGGACAACACCAGCCGCGCCGGGCTGACGGGGCTGGGCATGATGCTGCGCGCCCGCACCGCCTATGAGCCGCTGGAACCGATGGGCGTGAACCTGGAGCGGGACGACCTGTCTTTCTATCCCCTGCTCTACTGGCCGATGGATCCGCGCCAGGCGCCCCTGTCGCAGCGGGCGCTGGCGCGGGTCAGCGATTACATGCGCCAGGGCGGCACCATCCTGTTCGATACGCGCGACATGACCATCCGCGCGCCGGGTGCGGGCCAGGAGATATTGCGCCGGGTGACGCGCGGTCTCGACATCCCCAAGCTGGAACGGCTGCCCGCCGATCATGTGTTGACCAAGACCTTTTACATCCTGAAGGATTTTCCCGGCCGCTGGCAGGGCGCGCCGGTGTGGGTCGAGGCGCTGCCGCCGGCCGAACGCAACGCCGCCCGCCCGCCCGCACGGGGTGGCGATGGCGTCTCGCCCGTCATCATCGGCGGCAACGACTTTGCCGCCGCATGGGCGGTGGATGACGGCGGGCGCTTCCTGTCCGAGCCGACGCCGGGCGGCGACCGTCAGCGCGAGATGGCGTTCCGCTTCGGCGTGAATGTCGTGATCTATGCCCTGACCGGCAACTACAAGGCAGACCAGGTGCATGCGCCCGCGCTGCTGCAGCGGCTGGGAACGGGCAAATGACCAGGCTGGCGCTGGCACCGCTGATCCCGCCGGAATGGCTGATCGCGCTGGGCGTGGCAGCGGCGCTGATCGTGGCCTACGGCTTTTTCGTGCGCGCCAAGGGCGCATGGGCGCGCATGCTCGTCTTTGTCGCGCTGCTGCTGGCGTTGGCCGGGCCCATCACCGTGCATGAAACCCGCGCGCCCCTGAACGATGTGGCGGTGATCGTCACCGATCGCTCCCAGAGCATGAACACGGGTGAGCGGCGCAAACAGGCCGATGCCGCCCATGCCGCGATTCGCCGGGCCCTGGACGCCATGCCCAACCTGACGGTGCGGGAGACCTCGGTCACGACAACGCGCGGCGGCGACAATAACGGCACCCAGGCCTTTGCGGCGCTAAACACGGCCATCGCCGATGTGCCGCCCGGCCGCATGGCAGGCGCGATCCTGATCACCGACGGACAGGTGCATGACGTCCCCACGGATGCGCAGCAGATGCCGCTGAAGGCGCCGTTGCAGGCGCTGGTCGCCGGCACGCGCAACGAAAAGGACCGCAAGCTCACCATCACCGGGGCGGCGCGCTTCTCCATCGTGGGGCGCGAGGCGGAAATCGAGCTGCGCGTGGACGATCTGGGCGGCGGCGAAGGCGGCACCAGCGAGATGACGGTGTCGGTGGACGGCAAGCCGATTGGCAACAGAAGCGTGGTGGTGGGCCAGGTGAGCCGCATCCGCGTGCCCGTCAGCCATGGCGGCGAGAATGTGGTGGAGCTGGTCGCCGCGCCCGGTCCCAGCGAACTGACGTTGGCCAACAACCGCGCGGTGGTCACCATCACCGGGGTGCGGGACCGGTTGCGCGTGCTGCTGGTGTCGGGCGAGCCGCATGCGGGCGAGCGGGTCTGGCGCAACCTGCTGAAGGCCGATCCTTCCGTGGACCTGATCCACTTCACCATCCTGCGCCCGCCCTACAAGCAGGATTTCACGCCGATTGACGAACTGGCGCTGATCCAGTTTCCCACCCGCGAGCTGTTCCTGGAGAAGCTGGACGGGTTCGACCTGGTGATCTTCGACCGCTACAGCGAACGGGGCATCCTGCCGCCGCTCTATTTCCAGAACATCGCGCGCTATGTGCGCGAAGGCGGCGCATTGCTGCTGTCGGCGGGGCCGGAATTTTCCGGCGACAATTCGGTATCACGCACACCCCTGTCCGAAATCCTGCCGGTGACGCCCACCGGTGAGGTCAGCACCGGCCCGTTCAAGCCGGTGGTGCCGGCCGAAGGCCAGGCCCATCCGGTGACGTCCGGGCTGGCGGGATCGGGCAATGGCACGGCTGCACCCAGCTGGGGGCGCTGGTTCCGCAGCATTGGCGGCAACAAGCTGGCCGGCACCACGGTGATGAATGCGGCAAACGGTCGGCCCCTGCTGGTGCTGAATCAGGTGGATGAAGGCCGCGTCGCGGCGCTTCTTTCCGACCAGGCCTGGCTGTGGTCGCGCGGGTTCGAAGGCGGCGGACCGGATGCCGAACTGCTGCGCCGTGTGGCGCACTGGTTGATGAAGCAACCGGACCTGGAGGCGGAAAGTCTCACGGCATCGGTGATCAATGGCGAGGTGCAGGCCCTGCGACGGACCATGGCCCCTGCAGCGCGGCCCCTGACCGTGACGACGCCGTCTGGCAAAGAGATACCGGCGGCACTGACGCGTATCGGCCCCGGCCAATGGAGCGCCCGCGTACCCGCCGACGAACTGGGCCTGTACCGGCTGAGTGACGGGGCACTGACGGCCGTAGCGGCGGCGGGACCGCTCAACCCGCGCGAGGTCTCGGACATGCGCGCCACCGATGCCATCCTGAAGCCCACCGCCGAAGCAACCAAGGGCGGCGTGCTGTGGCTGGCCGATGGCGTGCCGCAGGTGCGCGAAGTTTCACCCGGTGCGACCGCGTCAGGGTCGAACTGGATTGGCATCGTGCGCAACAATGCCTATCGCGTGACGCAACTGGAGCAGAAGCCGCTGTTGCCGCAATGGGCGACGCTGCTGGTGCTGGCGAGCCTGCTGTTGCTGGCATGGCGGGTTGAAGGACGATAGAGCAGCCTTGGCGCGCGTGCCGTGGCCGTGGCGTGTGATGGGGCTTTAGCCCAATGCAGCGCCATCGGCGCAGTTCGGGTCATCAAGCCCCGCCCGGCGGATCTGGCCGGAGACGGTGAGCATCTCGCCGCCCTTGAGCGACAGGCCCAGCACGCGACGCTCATCCACCGGCCCGGGAAACCGCACGCGACCCGGCGGCAGGCGCGAGAAGCCGACCTTGGCATAGTAAGGCTCGTCACCCACCAGCAGGATGCCGCGCCATGGCCCCTGCCGGGCGGCTTCAATTCCCGCCTGCATCAGCGCGATGCCGATGCCGCGACCGCGCTGGTCGCCGCGCACGGCGAGCGGACCCAGCAGCAATTCCTCGTGCCCGCCCACGCTGACAGGCCAGAAACGGACCGAACCCAGGAGTTCATGGTCTTGTGCGGCGACAAAGCCGAGGCCCGCGACCGGCGCCACGCCTTCACGCAGCCGGTAGGCCGACTTTGCGAAACGGCCCGGACCGAAACCGGCATCGTTCAACGCCTCCACCGCAGCCCCGTCGGCGGGCGTTTCAGGCCTGATGATCCAGGCTTGCGAGGGGACGGGCGCAGTCATGGCCGCCCCGCTAAGGCAGATGCGGGGCAAAGGCAAGAATTACCACGCATGCGAAACCGGCGCGCCGCGCAGTTCGGCCAGCCGCCGGGCCGTAGCGGGTGTTGTGCCTTGGGGCGGGGCAGCCGGATCGGCCCAGAAGGTTTCGGAAATTTCCCAGTTCGGTGTGACCTGGCCGGTCATGGCGTCCACGCGAAACAGCACCACTGTGTGGCCCAGCCAGAAAAGCCGCCGGGTGAAGATGCCCAGAAACGCATAGCGGCCGCCACCGAGCCCGAGCTCTTCCGCCAGCTCGCGGCGCAAGGTCGTTTCCGGCGTCTCGCCAATATCCACCCCACCGCCTGGGAGGCGCCAACCTTTCTGGTAGCGGTGCCGCACCAGCAGCACCCGGCCCGCCTGGTCTAAAACCACGGCGTTGGCGCCCAGCACCTGCCACTGCAGCAGGGATTTCACCGAAAGGAACAGGGCTTCGCCCAGCCGGGAGAGAAATCTTGCCAAGGGGTTACCGGCGCCTCGCTGCGTTCGTAACAGATAAATAACCCTGTCTCTCTAGGATTTGCCAGACGGGGACCGCTGCCCCGACAAGCCGGCGGACAGTGTTGTGTAACAGGACCGCAGGACATGTCCGGGGCATTCGATACGCTCAAAGCACTGATCGTGGAAGACAATGCGCACATGCGCGTGCTTTTGCGCGAGCTGCTGAACACGGCAGGCATCCGCGATGTGGCCGAAGCCGGAAACGGCAGCGCCGCGATCACGGTGCTGCGCGAACGCAAATGCGACCTGATCCTGTCCGACATGGCGATGGCGCCGATGGACGGCATTGAATTCACCCGGCATGTCCGCACCCATGAGACCAGCCCCAACCCCTTCGTACCGATCATCATGATCACGGGCCATACCGAGAAGCACAAGGTGGAGGAAGCGCGCGATGCCGGCGTGACGGAGTTCCTGGCCAAGCCGATCACCGCCCGCAACCTCTATGCCCGCATCGCGGAGATCGTGGAACGGCCGCGCGCTTTCGTTCGCGCCGAGGATTATTTCGGGCCTGACCGGCGCCGCCGGACTGTGGAGTCCTATGCCGGGCCCTGGCGGCGTCATGATGATTTCAAGGATGTCGGGGTTCAGTGATGAAGAAGACGGCGCAGATGATTGCTCCCGACGCCTATCCCCAGATGGTGAGCAAGGCCCAGGCCCAGCTATTTTCGGCGGCGCTGCGCAGCGCAGCCACCGAGGTGAAGGCGAACCGCGTGATCGAGGACAGCGCGGAGACCCTGCGCGGCGCGATCCTCTCCTATGTCGAACAACTGGAAAATGCCGGACATGACCTGGCCGTCATTTCGGACAAGGCGCATGAGATCAAGGGTTTCGCCGACACGGCGGGGTTGCCGGCCACGGCGCGCATTGCCGATGGACTGTGCCTGTACCTGGAGGATTGCGGGACGGCGAAGATCGTTCCCGATGGCGCCGTCGTGGCGCTTTATGTCAGCGCGGTGGGCCGCAGCGCCCGCGACAGCGGCCGGGAGACCCAGACCAGCAGCACGGTGGCGAGCGAGCTGGCCGCGCTGGCGGCCCGCAAGCTGGCCGAAGTTAAGGCCCGTTAACCCGCGACAGCGCGGCCGGACGCGGGAATTCACGCTGCATTAAGCCCTGTCGTTAATACTGAACGCTCAAATCCCGGGCGCTTCATTCCATGCTTCAGATCGGCGGTCTCGTCTTTCTCTTTATCTGCGTCTTTGGCGTCTATATCGCCACGGGCGGCGCCATGGACGTGGTCATGCACGCCGCACCACACGAGCTGGCGACCATCTTCGGCGCCGCCATCGCCGCCATGCTGATCGGCGGCTCGATGTACAATCTCAAAAAGATATTCGGTTCGCTGGGCAAGGTGATCTCGGGCCCAAGCTGGAAGCCCAAGGATTATACCGACCTTTTGTGCCTGCTTTTCCTGCTGACCAAGACAATGAAGTCAAAGGGCCTCATTGCCCTGGAAGCGCATATCGAAAAGCCGTCCGAAAGCTCGATCTTCAAGCGCTATCCCAAGATCTGCAAAGACCATTTCGCGCTCGACTTCATCTGCGACACGCTGCGCATGATGACCATGAGCCTGGAAGACCCCCACCAGGTCGAGACGATGATGGAGAAACAGCTCGAGAAGCACCACCATGAAGCGCTGGTGCCCGCCAACGCGTTGCAGGCCATGGCCGACGGCCTGCCTGCATTGGGCATCGTCGCCGCCGTGCTGGGCGTCATCAAGACCATGGGCGCGATCAGCGAGCCGCCGGAAGTTCTGGGCGGCATGATCGGCTCGGCGCTGGGCGGCACCTTCCTGGGCGTGTTCCTGGCCTATGGCGTTGTGGGCCCCCTGGGCACGCGGCTGAAGGCGATCATCGACGAGGATGCGCTGTTCTATCACGTCATCCGGGACATCCTGGTGGCGCACCTGCATGGCAATGCCGCACAGGTGTCGGTGGAAATCGGACGCGGCAGCGTGCCCAGTGAGTACCAGCCCAGCTTCCAGGAAATGGAAGCGGCGATTTCCGCCATCCCGCCGGATAATGGGTAAGGACGGATCGACGAAGGCGGGAAGGATCAGCGCCGACGGTCTGGAAGGACCGCGTCGGCCATTCTGCGAAAACTTTCCCGCGCTTCGGACATCGAAACGAAGAACAGCGCCAAGGCCCCCGCGGCAATGCCCATGGGCACGGAATACACCGCATCCAGATCGGTGCCGAAGGTGACGATTACCGTCACCAGCATTCCGGTCAGTTGGGCCACGCTTTTGAACATGTCCCAATATGGGACAGGCCTGGGTGGAACCTTAAGCGGCGATTGCATTCATCATTAATCTCCACAGAGCGTCAGAGACGCACCGAGCCATGATCCCCGGTGCTGGGGCGTTTTCCCGTGGCGGCCGACAATAGCATGTCGGCATAAGCCACGACCTTGCCGGGGCTTTCCCAATATTCGGCACGGCCAGGTGTGACCACGATCAGCCGGATGCGCGGATCGTCGGGGCCATCCCACCAGGCCTTGGCAAAAGGCGTCCAGAGGTCCGCGATCTTGGCCCGGTCATTCGACGCAACCGCCTTTCCGTGCACCACCACATGGTCGGCACCCTTCTGGAAGGACAGGATTACCTCGGAATCATTCTGGATCTGTTCGTCGGAATCCTCGCCCTTGTTGGCCATGATGTAGATGCGGCCCTCCCCCTGCCGGGCCGTGGCGGCCATGGGCCGGGCATCCAGCCGGTCACCCGCCTTGGTGACCAGCAGGGCAAAGTGAATATCCTCGATCATGTCCCAGACATGTTCCGGCGCGCTCTTGGCCATGGTGCATTCCTGATTGTTCCAGGAACACAACGGTGCGGGCGGCGCACCGTTCCTCAGGTGGCCAGCTTGAATCCGCCGCCTGCCAGCCTTTGGCGGATTTCGTCGGCATGGGCGGTGTCGCGCGCCTCAATCACCAGGCTGAGGCTGGCGGACTTGAGCGGCGTGCCGGTCATCATGCGATTGTGGTTGACCTCGAGGATATTGCCGCCTGCCTCGCCCACCACCCTGGCGACGCCCGCAAGCTGGCCGGGGCGATCCTCGAGTTCCACGGTCAGGGAGAGGATGCGGCCCTCGCGCGCCAGCTCGCGCAGGATCAGGTTGGACAAAAGGCGCATGTCTATATTGCCGCCGGACATCACCAGCCCCACCGTCTTGCCCGCGAAACGGTCCCGGTGCGCCAGCAAGGCCGCCAGCGCGGCGGAGGCCGCCCCTTCGACCAGCGTCTTCTCGATTTCCAGCAGCAGCGCCAGGGCATGCTCGATGCCGGCCTCGGGCGCGATCAGGATATCGGTCACAAGCTCCCTGACGATGGCGCCGGTCAGCATGCCGGGCGCCTTGACCGCGATGCCTTCTGCGACGGTCTGCACCATGCCGGGGTGCGGAAGCGGCTGGCCGTGCAAAAGCGCCCGCATGGCAGGATAGAGTTCGCTCTGCACGCCGAAGATTTCGATGCCCGGGTTCAATGCCTTTGCCGCCACGGCGATGCCGGAGATAAGACCGCCGCCGCCCACCGGCACGATGATGGCGTCAAGGTCCGGAAAATCCTCCATCATCTCCAGCCCGACGGTGCCCTGCCCGGCCATGACATGCGCATCATCGAAAGGATGCACGAAGGTGAGGTTTTTCTCTTTTTCCAAGGCACGCGCGATTTCGGTGGACTCGTTCAGGTCGCGGCCCTCCACCAGGACCATGGCGCCGAAATCGCGGGTATGGCGAATCTTGTTGAAGGGCGTGGTCACCGGCATGACGATGGTGGCGGGGATGCCGAGGCGGCCGGCATGATAGGCAACACCCTGGGCGTGGTTGCCGGCGCGCATCGCCACCACGCCACGG
>JAEZBK010000285.1 GCA_023427355.1 Pseudomonadota bacterium | reverse complement strand
TTCGGAATTCCACCAGTAGCTGGGGCAGGAGGTCGAGCAGCAGGCGCACAGGATGCACTCGTAAAGTCCGTCCAGCTTGGCGCGTTCTTCCGGCGACTGCTTCCATTCGGTTTCCGGCTGGGCGGTTTCGGTCTTGAGATAGGGCTGCACCGCCGCATGCTGGGCATAGAAATTGGTCAGGTCGGGCACCAGATCCTTCACCACCGGCATGTGCGGCAGCGGATAGACCGCTACGGCGCCGGAAATGTCGGTGATCGCCTTGGTGCAGGCCAGGGTGTTGGTGCCGCCGATATTCATGGCGCAGGAACCGCAGATGCCTTCGCGGCAGGAGCGGCGGAAGGCCAGCGTGGGGTCGATCTCGTTCTTGATCTTGATCAGCGCGTCGAGAACCATCGGGCCGCAGCTATCCAGGTCCACCGTATAGACATCCACCTGCGGGTTGTCGCCCGTGGCGGGATCGTAGCGATAGACCTTGAACTCCTTGGAACGCTTCGGCTTCTTGGCCGCAGCTTCCGACCAGACCTTGCCCTTCTTGACCTTGCTGTTCCTGGGCAGGGTGAACTCGACCATGGGATTCTCCGGGGTGATTTGCCCATTTTGGCATGGGCGGGTGGCGGTATAAAAGCCCGGAAATCCGGCTGCATGGCAGCTTCCACACCCGTAGCTCGCTCAAGCCCGCGGCGTTATGCGACGATCTGCTCAAAGACCCATGCAACCTCGGTCTGCGCCTCGCGCAGGGCGCCGGTGAGAACCAGTTGCTCGGCCCGGCGGACGATGCCCCCGCCCAGATAGATGCTCTCCTCGACTTCCAGCAGCGCCCCGCCCGCCCTGAAGCGCCAGCCCTCGCCATTGGGCAGCTTCAGCAGCACCCCGCCCCCCTCCAGGCGCGAAACCCGGACATCGGGATGGATGTGGAAGCGGACGGCAAAACTGGCCTGGGCCGGCAGGCGCGCCACCGCCACCAGGCGGTCGCGGCCGGTCAGCATCAGGCCCTGGGGCGACAGCGTCACCTGGCGCTCATGGCGCAGGCCATGGAGCGGAACATAGCCGTCATGGGAGGCCTCGACCGTCCAGCCCTGGGTGGTTTCGACCCGCCTGGAAACGGAGTCGGTCGGCCCACCGGTCATGCGTGGTCCCAGCAGGTCGCGCGCCAGGCCTTGCGGCAGCAGGCTGGCGCTGGACGCATCGCCGACCGTGACGGTGGAATGGGCAGCGGTCGCGCGCAGGGCGGCGTTCCAGTTGCGGTGGGTGATGCCCCCTGCCCCGCAATTGACCACGATACGGCTTTCGCCGGAGCTGAATTCGAAGGCCAGGAATCCGGCATGGGCACACGCGGCATAGGCCCCGGGCTGCACCTTGCCCACATCCATCAGCAGCAGGGACCGGGCGGCCGCCAGGCGCTGGTAACCGGAATGACGGGCATGGTGGAATGGCGTGCCGCGCACCTCATCGCGCGCCAGGAGACCCGCGACCATGCGCGCATCGCCTTCCAGGCCGCCCTGGAACAGGGCCAGCCCGCCATCGCCATGGCGAAAGAAGCGTATCATGGTGGCGGCGCGGTCGGCCGCGTTGCGCACGCCATGCGGTGGCTCCTGGTTCATGGCCTGGAGCGTTTCCAGCACCATCATCAGATGCCGCCATGCGGCGAGCAGCGCTTCCGGCGAGCGGCTGAGATGGCCGCCATCGGGCAGGATCTGCGTCTCGACTTCCTTCTCGAGCGCCGCCAGGCCCGCGTCCAGCCGCCTGCTGCCATCCTCGATGCAGGCGCCGGACAGCGCCAGGGCCGATGCGGCAACCAGGCGCGGCAGGCCTTCGGGCGCCTCCTCCCAGATGCGTTCGAGCATGCGCGCCTGTTCGCGCAGCGAGACGAACAGGCGCGAGCGCCAGGTCATCTCGGAATTGGGGATGATCATGCGGCCATGGCAGAACAGGTGGATGAGCCGCCGCCCCATCACATGCGGTGACCAGGCGGGTTCCGAATAATGCCCGTTGCGCTTGACCCATTGGGCAATCAGGTTCGTGGCCAGCCGCCGCGCATTTTCGCCGCCCGCGGTGGACAGCGCCGGAAGCCAGTCAAAGCCATGCAACGCGGCCTGCCAGTCTGCGCTGGGCGGCGGCAGGTCGAAAACGGACTGGCCTTCCTTGACCTCGACCACTTCACCGTGAAAGCGAAACCGCCCGCGCAGCAGCGCGTCGGCGTCTTCGAGGCGGCGCGGCAGCGCATCATAGGGATGCACGCCGAAATGATCGGCAAGCTGTCCCTGCAGCAGGCGGCGATAGAACCAGTTGCGGCGCAAGGCAACGCGGGCGGGCGTCAGGATGCGGAATGCGGCCGCGCGGGTCAGGTCCGGCAGCAGCGGAAGCAGCGCGTTCGCCTTCACTGCTAGACCCGGAGGGCTGAGATATTGGACGCGTAATGCGAGGGACCGCCCTGGAAGGCGGCAGTGCCCGCCACCAGCACCGTGGCCCCGGCGCTGACGGCACGCTTCGCCGTTTGCGGGTTGATGCCGCCATCGACTTCCAGATGGATCGCGCGACCGGTGGCGTCAAAGCGCTTGCGCGCCGCTTCGCTCTTGCGCAACAGGCTTTCGATGAAGCTCTGGCCGCCGAAACCGGGGTTTACGCTCATGACCAGCACCAGGTCCACCAGGTCGAGCAGATTGTCCAACGCCTCGACCGGGGTTCCGGGGTTCAGCACCACGCCGGGCTTCTTGCCCAGGGTACGGATGAGCTGAAGCGTGCGATGGATGTGCGGCCCGGCTTCCGGGTGGACCGTGATGTGATCGGCCCCGGCCTGGGCGAAGGCTTCCACGAAAGGGTCCACCGGCGCGATCATCAGATGCACATCGAAGGGCTTCGCGGAATGCGGCCGCAGGGCCTTCACCACGGCCGGACCGATGGTGATGTTGGGCACGAAATGCCCATCCATCACATCCACATGAATCCAGTCGGCCCCGGCCGCGTCG
>JAEZBK010000268.1 GCA_023427355.1 Pseudomonadota bacterium | reverse complement strand
ACGATTGCAACACCGTGCGCCGTGACCATTTTGTCTTCATCGCCTGCCCCCCCGGTTCGGCGCGGATGCGTCAGATATAGGCGATCATGTCGATCTCGATCAGGGAATCGCCCGGAATGCCGTTGGCGGCGGCGATGGTGGTGCGCACGGGCGGCACCGGGCCCCAGTCAAAGCTGCGATAGACCGCGTTCATGCGGTCATAATCCTTCAGGTCGTGGAGATAGACATTGACCTTCATCACCTTGTGCAGCGACGAACCGGCCTTGGCCAGCGTGCCCTGCATCTGGGTGAGAACCTCGCGGGTGTGCTTTTCGATGTCGCCGGGCTCGTGATAGCCCACGCCCGCCAGGAACAGCAGGTTGCCCAGCGCCGTGGCGCCGGAGAAAAGCGGACGCTGGCCGTTGGCCGGCGGCGCGGGGTTGAGCGGATTGCGCTTTTCCACGGGCGGGGTTTGCGCCTGCGCCGCCTGGGCGATGAGCGCACCGCCCGCCGCCATCGCGGCGGCCTGGGCGGTGCGGGTGAGCATGTTCCTGCGGGATGTCTCCATGGCGCTCCTCCAAAGATGAAAGGCTCAGATCCTGCCGAACTGGCGAACCGCTTCCTCGATGGATCGGAAGCGGCCGATGAAGGGAATGGTGGACTGTTCGGTGAAATCGAGTTGCTGGGCGGCGATGAGGATGCGCGCGGCATGCTGGCGCGGCACCACCACGACGCCATCCTGGTCGGCGACCACGACATCGCCGGGATTGACGGCGACGCCATCGGCGACGATCGGGATATTGCTGCCCACGAAGCGGTAATGGCCGACCGAGGTGGAGGGCACCGGACCCAGGGCATAGACGGGGAAGCCGATCTTGCGCAGCTGGCCCAGGTCGCGCACGCCCGCGTCCAGCACCGCGCCTTCGAAGCCGCGATGGAACATGGCGGTGCCCATCAGGCCGCCGATGCCGGCGATGTTCGCGCCGTCTTCCAGCGTCATGACATAGACATTGTCCTTGCCGCCCTTGTCTATGGCGGTGAGCATGCCCTGCACGTCCGCGGCGGTGCCGCCTTCATGCTTGTCCATCTTCACGGTGATGGCGAAGCCGGCGAAGCGGGTGACGAAGATGGCCTGCATGCGCGAAGACATGTAGCCCTTGATCTTGAGCTGCTGTTCCAGCGCGTCGGCGACCGAGCCGCTCTCGACCTTGCGATAGGCGGCGAGCATGGCGGCGGGATCGGCCTCGTACTGGGCCTGGGTCATCGGCTCGTCCGCCTGCACCAGCGCGGCGAAGCCCACGCCCACCGCGACCGTGATTGCCCCGGCGATGATCCGGATGCGCGCCTTGTTCGTCATGAAAATCCCCTGTGCTGATGATGCTATGGCAAGGCAGGGAAAGCGCAAGGCCGCATGGGGCGCATCGCCGCCACGGGTCCACCCTGCGATTCCAACCTTACAAGCGGCAATTTGCCCTGTCAGGGTGCGGTCAGTCCAGCGTCCGGCGGAAGCGGAACAGCGCGATGGTGCCCACCACCAGGGTGAAGAGCAGCAGCGGCCAGAGGTTGGGCCAGACTTCGGCCAGGCCGTTATCCTTCAACAGGATACCGCGGATGATGCGCAGGAAATGGGTGGCGGGCAGGATTTCGCCGATCCATTGCGCCCAGCGCGGCATGCCCGCGAAGGGAAAGGCGAAGCCCGACAGCAGGATGGCCGGAAGCAGGAAGAAGGTCGTCATCTGCATCGCCTGGAGCTGGCTCTGCGCGATGGTGGAGAATGTGTAACCCACCGACAGGTTGGCGACGATATAGACGGCCAGCGCCCCGGCCAGCAGCAGCCCCGACCCCGCCATCGGCACGGCGAAGACGAACTTGGCCATCAGCAGGATGATGGCGCTTTGCGTGGCGCCCACCATCACATTGGGCGCGATCTTGCCGATCATGATCTCGATCGGGGTGGCGGGCATGGCCAGCAGGTTTTCGTAAGTCCCCCGCTCGCGCTCGCGCGTCAGGGCCAGGCAGGTCATCAGAACCAGCGTCATGGTCAGGATGATCGCCAGCAATCCCGGCACGATGGAATATTGCGTGTTGGATTCGGGGTTGTAGAGCATGTGGGTGACGGCGTTGAAGGGCGGCGGCCCCTGCGCCCTGCCCGCCAGCGGGCCCTTGAGGTCGTCGCGCAGCGCCGTCTGCACCAGGCCCTGGAAGGCGCTCATGGCGAAGCCGCCGGCCGCCGGATCGGTGGCGTCGGCTTCCAGGAGGAGGTCGGGGCGCTGGCCGCGCAGGATGTCGCGGCTGAAATTGACCGGGATCTCGACCACGAACAGAACATCGCCGCGCTGGAGCATGGCGCGGGCTTCGCGGGGCGAATTGGTTTCGGCCACGATGTCGAAATAGGAGGAATTGCGCAGCGCCGCCACGATGGAGCGGGCGAAGGTGCCGTTGTCGGCAATGGAGACCGCGGTGGGCAGCGCCTTGGGATTGAAGTTGATGGCGAAGCCGAACAGGCAGAGCTGCATCAGCGGCACGCCCACGATCATGCCCAGGGTCAGCCGGTCGCGCCGCATCTGCAGCACTTCCTTGACCAGGATCGCCCAGATGCGGGCCAGCGAGAAGCCCCTCACGGCGCATCCTCCTGCAACTGGATGAAGACATCCTCCAGGCTGGGGGCGGTCTCGCGGATGGCGATGCCATCGCGGCGGCGCCAGGGCGCGATGGCGGCTTCGAGCGCGGCGCGGTCATGGCCGCTGACATGCAGGGCGGCGCCGAAGAAGCCCGCATAGTCCACGCCGGGAAGTTTCTGGAATTCCGGCAGCAGGCGGCGCACGCCATCGCCTTCGACCACGAAGGTGACAAGGCCGGAATGTTCGACGACATCCTGCACCGAGCCCTTGGTGATCATCTTGCCGTTCAGGATATAGGCGATGCGGTCGCAGCGTTCGGCCTCGTCCATGTAATGGGTCGAGACCAGCACGGTGAGCCCCGCATCGGAGAGGATGTGGATCTGTTCCCAGAAATCGCGCCGCGCCTTGGGATCCACGCCCGCCGTGGGTTCGTCGAGCAGCAGCAGCTTGGGGTCGTGCAGCATGCAGGCGGCCAGCGCCATGCGCTGTTTCCAGCCGCCGGACAATTCGCCCGCCAGCTGGTGCTGGCGCTTCGACAGGCCCAGCCTTTCGATGGCGTCGGCGACGCGCGCCTTGCGGTTTTCGACCTGGTAGAGCCGCGCCACGAAATCCAGGTTCTGCCGGATGGAAAGATCCTCCCAGAAGCTGAACTTCTGGGTCATGTAGCCGACCTGGCGCTTGATCTTTTCCGGCTGGGTGCGGATGTCTTAGCCCAGGCAGGTGCCTTCGCCGTCATCCACGGTGAGCAGGCCGCACAGCATGCGGATGGTGGTGGTCTTGCCCGAGCCGTTGGGGCCCAGAAAGCCCCAGACCTCGCCTTCGGGCACCTGGATGTCGATATGATCCACCGCCAGCTTGGCGCCGAAGCGCTTGGTCAGGCCCTTCACGTCGATGGCGAGCGCCCCGCCGGGGCGGGCGATGTTCATGGCAGGCGCACTTCCACCGGCTGGCCGGGATGCAGCTTGAGGCCGCCTTCGGCACGCGCTTCCAGCTTGAAGACCAGCTTGTCGCGGTTGCCGACGCTGAAGATGACGGGCGGGGTGAATTCCTCACGCGCGGAAATGAAGCTGATGGTGGCGTCCTGCGGCTGGCAGCCATCGCAGCTGATGCGCACGCGCTGGCCCAGCTTCACGCGGGACAATTGGGCCTGCGGCACGAAGAAGCGCACAAAGACGTTCTGCGGCGGCAGCAGCGCGACCACGGGCGCGGCGGCGGAGACATATTCGCCCTGGCGGAAGAGAATGTCCTGCACCACCCCTTCGGTCTGGGCGATGACGGCGCGCTGGGACAGGGCATATTCGGCGGAACTGGCGGCGGCCTGCATCTGCGCGATCTGGCCTTCGAGCTGGGCGATGCGCGCCTGGCTCTGGGCCACGGCGGCGCGGGCTTCATCGCGTATGGCGGGCACGCCCACGCCATCGGCGGCGAGGCGGTCCTGACGGCCCATCTGCGTGCGGGCCAGCGCCAGGGTGGCGCGCTCCTGCGCCAGGGCGGCGCGGGCCTGGGAGATCTGCGCGGTGGCCTGCTGGCGTCCGGCCTCCTCGCGCTGCGCATCGAGCGTGAAGAGCGGATCGCCCTTGCGGATGGCCTGGCCGCGCGTCAGCGTCATGCCGGTGAGCCAGCCGGCTTGCGGGGCGGCGATCAGCGCCTGCTCGCCTTCGACATAGCCCAGCCAGTGATCGGACGGCTTTTCGTTGCAGCCGGCCAGCAGCAGCAGGCCGATGAGAGCGAGTTTCTTCATGGGTGAACTCCATCCGCCTGGAGGCCGCGCAACAGCGTGTCGAGATGGGCTTCGACCAGGCCCGGATAATCGTAAGGCGCCGCGTCGAAACGGGCGAAGGTGGTGCGCCACAACATGATGATCATCAGGGGCGCGATGCACAGCCGCGCGGCATGGCCGGGTTCGAGGGCACGGAATTCGCCCCGCGCCTGGCCGCGCTGGATGATCGCCTGGAAGAGACCGAGGCCCTGCCCGATCACTTCCTGGCGCCAGAAGGCGGCCAGTTCGGGAAACTGGTTCGCCTCGGTCAGCATCAGTTTCGGCAGCACGACCCGATCAGACGTGGCGGCGAAATGGCCGGCCACGCCCAGCACGAAACGCAGCAGCGCCGGCGTGTCGCCCTGCCAGGCGGCGACATGGGCCGAGACATCGGCAAGCTGCGTGCCGATGGACTGGCGGGCGAGCGCCTTGAAGAGTTCTTCCTTGCCCTGGAAGTAGAGATAGATCGTGCCCTTGGTGATATGCGCGCGCGCCGCGATGTCTTCCATGCGCGTGGCGGCAAAGCCCTTCTGGGCGAAGCAGGACAGCGCGGCCTCCAGGATTTCGGGGGCACGGTCTTCCTTTCGTCTTTCCCAGCGCTTTGGCTTCATCGCAGGAT
>JAEZBK010000262.1 GCA_023427355.1 Pseudomonadota bacterium | reverse complement strand
GGGGCGGCGGCCCGGCCCGCGCGGCCCGGGGCCAGGACTTCTCGGCGGCCGTGACGGTGGCGCTGGCCGAGGCCGTGGCCGGGGGCACCCGCCGGGTGGTGCTGCAGAATGGCGAGCAGATCGACGTGAAGATCCCCGTGGGGGTGAAGGATGGCCAGTCCATCCGGGTGAAGGGCCGCGGTGGCGCAGGCCGGGGCGGCGGGCCCGCCGGGGATGTGCTGCTGCAGGTTTCGGTCGCGCCCCACCCCTTCATCACCCGCGATGGCAACGATTTGCGCATGGACCTGCCGGTGACGCTGAAGGAGGCGGTGGCCGGGGGAAAGGTGCCGGTGCCCACATTGTCGGGAACCCTGTCCCTGAGCGTGCCGCCGGGGGCCAATACGGGCACGACCCTGCGGCTGAAGGGCAAGGGCGTTCCGGCCCATGGCGGGGCCGAGGCGGGGGATCTGTATGTCCGGCTGGCCGTGACCCTGCCTGATAAGCCCGATGCGGCCCTGAAAGCCTTTGTGGAAGGCTGGGAAGCGGGGTATGACCCCCGATCCAAACTGCGCTGAATCCTGACGTTTTCGGGGTGGCGAATCGAATACCCGGGCGGGTAAAATCCCGCTTCTATCGGAGAAGAAGAAAATGGCGTTTGACGGCCTGATGAAGGGCAAGCGCGGGCTCGTCATGGGGGTCGCCAACCAGCATTCCATCGCCTGGGGCATTGCCCAGGCCCTGGCGGGCGCCGGGGCGGAGCTGGCCTTCACCTACCAGGGCGACCTGTTCAAGAAGCGCGTCGTGCCGCTGGTCGAGCCGCTGAAGCCCGCCGCGCTGATCGACTGCGACGTGACGGATGCGGCCTCGCTGGACGCGGCCTTCGCCGAGCTGGGCAAGGTGTGGGACAGCCTGGACTTCGTGGTGCATTGCATCGCCTTCTCCGACAAGGAGCAGCTCAAGGGCCGCTATGTGGACACGACGGCGGAGAATTTCCGCATGACGCTGGACATCAGCTGCTTCTCGTTCACCGCCGTGGCGCAGCGCGCCGAAAAGATGATGACCAATGGCGGCGCGATGGTGACGCTGAGCTATTACGGCGCCGAGCAGGTGATGCCGCACTATAACGTGATGGGCGTGGCCAAGGCGGCGCTGGAAGCCTCGGTGCGGTACATGGCCGAAGACCTGGGCAAGAAGGGCATCCGCGTCAATTCGATTTCGGCCGGCCCGATCAAGACGCTGGCCGCCAGCGGCATCGGCGATTTCCGCTATATCCTGAAGTGGAACGAGTACAACTCGCCCCTGCGCCGCAACGTGACGCAGGCCGAGGTGGGCAACGCCGCCCTGTTCCTGCTGTCGGACCTGGGCAGCGCCGTGACCGGCGAGAACCTGCATGTGGATGCGGGTTATCATGTCGTGGGCATGAAGGCCGTGGACGCGCCCGACATCAATGTCGTGAAGGACTGACGCGGCGGCGATGGCCGAGTTTCCCCAAGACATCTTCACCGAACCCGATGATGTGCCGGACGATACGCTGGCCCATCTGGGGCCGCTGCGGCGGCTGGCCGGTGTGTGGGAAGGCCGCAAGGGCGTGGACCTCAATCCCAAGGCGGATGGACCGGAGCGGCGCGAATTCACCGAACGGATCGAATTGCAGCCGATCGACGCGCAGGCCAACGGGCCGCAGCTTTTCTTCGGCCTGCGCTATCACACCCGCATCCTGGCCACCGACGAGGATGCCACCTTCCATGACCAGGTGGGCTATTGGCTGTGGGAGCCGGCAACCGGCATGATCCTGCAGACCCTGGCCATTCCGCGCGGGCAGATCGCCATGGCCAAGGGCTTTGCCACGGCGGACGCCGACCAGCTTGTGCTGACGGCGGAACGCGGCCAGGTGGAGAACGGCATCTGCTCCACCGCCTTCCTGGAGCATGCCTTCCGCACCGACAGCTATCGCATCGAGGTCAATTTCCATGGCGATGGCAGCTGGAGCTATGTGCTGGATACGATGCTGATGGTGCGCGGCCAGCCCGGGCCCTTCAACCATCGCGACACCAACACCCTGGTGAAGGTGGCCGAGCCGACGGCGAACCCGCTGATGCTGCCGCGCTGAGGGGCGGGAGGGTATTCAAAATGCCCCTTTTGCGCTAAAGCCCATGCCATGAGCCACAACACGTTCGGGCATCTTTTCCGCGTCACCACCTTTGGCGAAAGCCACGGCATCGCGCTGGGCTGCGTGGTGGATGGCTGCCCTCCGGGCATCCCGCTGACCGAGGCCGACATCCAGCCCTGGCTGGACCGCCGCAAGCCCGGCACGTCGAAATTCGTGACGCAGCGGCGCGAGAGCGACACGGTGCAGATCCTGTCCGGCGTCTTCCAGGACGAGCGGATGAAGAAGCAGGTGACGACCGGCACGCCGATCGCGCTCCTGATCCGCAACGAGGACCAGCGGTCGAAGGATTATGGCGAGATCCGCGACAAGTTCCGCCCCGGCCATGCCGACTATACCTACCTGGCCAAGTATGGCGTGCGCGATTATCGCGGCGGCGGCCGTTCCAGCGCACGCGAGACGGCGGCGCGCGTGGCGGCGGGCGCGGTGGCGCGCAAGGTGCTGGATGCGCTGTATGGCAAGGTGAGCGTGCGCGGCGCCATGGTGGCGATGGGCACCAAGGACATTGCGCGCGGCAACTGGGACTGGGCGGAGGTTGCGAAGAACGACTTCTTCTGCCCCGACGCCAAGGCCGTGCCGGCATGGACGAAGTATCTGGAAGGCCTGCGCAAGAAGGGGTCATCGGTTGGCGCGATCATCGAGCTGGTCGCCGATGGCGTGCCCGCCGGGCTGGGCGCGCCCATCTATGGCAAGCTGGACAGCGAACTGGCCAGCGCGCTGATGAGCATCAATGCCGTCAAGGGCGTGGAGATCGGCGACGGCTTTGCCGCCGCGCGCCTGACCGGCGAGGAAAATGCCGATGAGATGCGCAAAGGCAAGAAGGGGCCGAAGTTTTTGGCCAACCATGCCGGCGGCATCCTGGGCGGGATTTCGTCAGGCCAGCCGGGGGGGGCGCGGTTCGCGGGCAAGCCGACCTCTTCGATCCTGACGCCGCGCAAGACGATTGATGTGGCAGGCGGCGAGACGACCATCCTGACCAAGGGCCGTCATGATCCGTGCGTGGGCATTCGCGCCGTGCCGGTGGGCGAGGCGATGATGGCCTGCGTGCTGGCCGACCACCTGCTGCGGCGGCGGGCGGAACGGCGGGAGTGAGGGTGTGGGTTTCTTGCGGACTTAGTCCCCCACCTAGCCTCCCCCACTGGGTGGGGGAGGGACTGCCGCTGCTTTGCCG
>JAEZBK010000252.1 GCA_023427355.1 Pseudomonadota bacterium | reverse complement strand
GAAGGGCTCGACGAACGGGTCGCTGCCCAATGCGGCCCATGGCATCGCCGAATGGAGCTGGTTTCCGCAGACGGGCGCGGACGGCACGCTGGTCTATGGCAAGTCCATCGAGCCCTTCGCGCCCTATCGCGACAAGATCAGCTTCCTGGGCGGGCTGTATCACGTCAACGGCCCCAAGAACGACCCGCATATCTGTTCCGACATGTGGCTGACCGGCGCGCCGCTGCAGAACCCGCGGCCCGGCACCTTCAACACCGTCTCGCTGGACCAGATGGTGGCCGAGCATACCAAGCAGCATTGCCGCCAGCCCTCGCTGGTGCTGTCGGTGGATGCGGGCAGCGGCTATCTTTCGCGCACCGCGACCATTTCCTATGGGCTGGATGGCAGCCCGGTCCCGGCCGAGAACAATCCGCGCCGCATCTTCAACCGGCTGTTCCGTGCCGATGCCGGATCGCGCCAGGCGGAGCACGAGAATTTGCAGCGCCGCATCAAGCTGGTGGACGCGGTGCATGCCTCGGCCAAGGCGCTGGATGGACAGCTGGGCGCGACCGACCGGCAGCGCATGGACCAGTACATGACCTCGCTGAACGCGGTGGAAAGCCGCCTGGCCGCCAGCCAGCGCTGGATCGACGTGCCGCTGAAGGCGCAGGATTATTCCAAGCTGGACCTGAATGCCGACAATGCGGGCGATCCGGGCGAATTCTATCGCGCCATGTTCGACATGATCGCGCTGGCCTTCGACGCCGACATCACCCGCAGCGCCACCTTCATGCTGAACCGCGAGGACGGCATGGGCATCAGCGACACGTTCCCGCTGCGGCTGGGCCTGTCACAGGCCCATCATCGCCTGTCGCACGCCACCGACAGGCAGGGGCAACTGGATTTCGCCCGCTATGACCGTTTCCTGGGCGAGCAGATCGCCTATTTCCTGGGCCGCCTGGACACGTTCAGGGACCGCAATGCCAGCGTGCTGGACAACACCATCGTGCTGTATGGCAGCGGCGCCAGCACGACGCACAATTCCCACAACCTGCCCACCCTGGTGGCGGGCGGCGGCGCGATGCGGATGAAGCATGGCGTCTATTGGAAGGACGGCGCCAGGGAGACGCGCATGTCCAATGTGCATCTGAGCATCCTGCACAGCATGGGGATCGGCGAGGAGGGCTTCGCAGACAGCACCGGGACGATCGGCAATGCGATCTTCCCGGTCTAGCCTCAGAGCGTGAAGCCGCCATCCACGATGAAGGACTGGCCCGTGGCGAAGGCACCCGCATCGGAGGCGAGATAGAGCGCCAGGGGCGCGATCTCGCCGGCATGGCCCAGCCGCCCCATGGGCTGGCGGGCGTTGAATGCCTTGAGCGCGGCGTCATAGTCGCCCGTGTCGCGCAGGCGCTGCTGCAGCGAGGGCGTATCCACCGTGCCGGGGCAGATGGCGTTGCAACGGATGCCGTGGCCGACGAAATCGGTGGCGATGGAACGGGTGAGCCCGATCACCGCCGCCTTGCTGGCGCTGTAGATGCAGCGGTTGGGCACGCCTTTGTGCACGCCCGCGACCGAGGCGATGTTGATGATGGCGCCGCCGCGCGCTTCCACCATGGCGGGCAGGAAGGCCTTGGTGACGCGCGCCATGGCGAAGACATTGACGCCGAAGGAGCGTTCCCACTGGGCGTCGTCGGTGTCGAGCAGGGTGCCGGCTTCCACGAAGCCCGCGCAGTTGACCAGGATGTCCACCCGCCCCACCGCGGCGGCCAGGGCGGTGACGGCGGCGGCGTCGGTGACATCGAGCGGGCGTCCGCCGGGAAAGCCGGACAGCGATGCGGCATCGCGGTCGGTGGCGACAACCCGTGCGCCCTGCGCGGCGAAGAGCTGGGCAATAGCCTGGCCCATGCCCGCGCCCGCGCCGGTCACCAGCGCGGTCCTGCCTTCAAGCGTTCCGGTCATGCCCCAAGCCCCGTCCTGTCGCTGTGCAATTCATTCCATGGCCGTGCGCAGGGCGGCAAGCCCATCCGTGGCGGCGGCGCACATTCTGCGCTTAACTGGGCGCCATGATCGTGGATGCCCATCAGCATTTCTGGAATCCGGCGCGCGGTGATTATGGCTGGCTGACGCCGGACCTGCCCATTTGCCGTGTGTGCGGACCGGACGAACTGGCGCCGCTGATGCGTGCGGCGGGCGTGGACGCGACGGTGCTGGTGCAGGCCGCGCCGACGGTGGCGGAGACGGACTATATCCTGGAGATCGCGCGGCGCACGCCCTGGGTGCTGGGCGTGGTGGGCTGGCTCGACCTGGGTGCGCCCGATGCGGTGGAACAGATACGCGCGCGGGCGCGCGATCCGCTGTTCGTGGGCGTGCGGCCGATGTTGCAGGACATCGCGGAGGCGGAGTGGATCCTGCGGCCGGACCTGGACGCGGCGCTGGCGCAGGTGGCGGCGCAGCGGCTGGTGTTCGATGCGCTGGTGCTGTCGCATCAGGTGGGCGTGATCTGTGAACTGGCGGGGCGGCATCCGGGCCTGTCCATCGTGCTGGATCATGGCGCCAAGCCCAGGCTTGGCGATGCGGATGCGATGGCGGCGTGGCAGGCCGATATCCGGCGGCTGGCGGCGCGGCCCAATGTGGCGTGCAAGATATCGGGCCTGCTGACCGAACTGCCCAGGGGCGTGGATGTGGCGCACCTGAAGGGGGCCGTGACGGTGTTGCAGGAGGCGTTCGGGCCGCAGCGCCTGCTGTGGGGCAGCGACTGGCCGGTGCTGACGCTGGCGGGCGATTATGCCGGCTGGCATGCGATGGTGCGCGACATGGTGGCGCCGGATGCGCAAGGCGCGGTGATGGGCGGCAATGCGCTGCGGCTCTATGGCGCAAAGCGGGCGGCGCAACGCTGAAGGCGGCCAGACGTTCCCCAATCTTCTCGCGTGCAGCGGGCGGGCGGCGTGGTAGAAAAACCGCATGACCCTGCGCCGTGCATCCCGGATCGGTCTTTATGTGGTGGCGGCCCTGTTGCTGGTGCTGGCGGCGCTGTGGCTGTCGCGCGCCTGGCTGATCGCGCAGTTCGCGGAGCGCTATTTCCGCCAGCAGGGCGTGACGGCGCAGGTGAGCATCGGCGCGCTGGGCCTGTCGGGCGCATCGGGCCGCTTCGCGCTGGGGCCGCGCGAGACGCCGGAGCTGGCGGCGGAGAAGATCGAGCTGTTCTTCGATCCGCTGCGCTGGAAGCCCTATCTGGTGGAAGTGCGGCTGACCAATCCGCTGGTGCGGGCGCGCATCGATGACCAGGGGCGCGTGACGCTGGGGTCTTTGCAGGCCTGGCTGGATGGACTGGGGCAGAGCGACGAGCCATCGCCCTATGTCAGCCCCGACCTGGTTGTGGCGTTCAGCGGCTTGCGCGCCCTTCTGGCGACGCCCGCAGGGGCGATGGAAGTGAACGGTTCGGCCCGGCTGGTGAAGAACATGCCGGAGGAAGTGTCGCTGGCCTTGAAGCCCGGCGCGTTCGACTGGCGCGGCCAGCGCGTGACGGCGCGGGTGGTGCGCCTGGATTTGTCGCGCAGCGGCACGCTGGCGGTGCGGATGGCGGGCGACTTCGCCAATGATGCGGCGGCGGGCCAGGGCATTTCGCTGGCGCTGGACATGCAGCGGCTGCGCTTTACCGCCGATGGCCGGGTGGAAAGCGGCGCGGCCACGCTGACGGCGGAGGCGGCGTCTGTGAAAGCGGCGGGCGTGGCGGTGGAGGGTGTGCGCGCCAGCATCGTCCTGCCGGGCTTCAAGCTGGCGAACAATGTGCTGGAGACCGCAAGGCTGGATGCTTCGTTGGCCGCGAAGGCGGTCGAGGGTGGCGCGCAGGCTTCGGACATACAGGCGACGTTGGCGGCGCGCGATGTGCGGGCATCCGCAACGGAGGTGACGGGCGCGGGCGATGTGGCCGTGACCGGCA
>JAEZBK010000206.1 GCA_023427355.1 Pseudomonadota bacterium | reverse complement strand
CGCCCGCGGGCACCACGCGCGGCTTCGGCCCCGCCGAGTTCCGCGAGATCGGCAAGCTGATCGTCGAGGTGGTCGAAGCCGCCGCCAAGAACGAGGATGGCGATGCCCAGGTCGAGCAGAGCGTGGCGCGCCGGGTTGGCGATCTGTGCGCCCGCTTCCCGATCTATTCCTAAAAAGGATCTCCGATGCGTTGCCCTTTTTGCGGACATGACGACAGCCAGGTGAAGGACAGCCGTCCTTCCGAGGACAATTCGGCCATCCGCCGCCGCCGCCACTGCCCCGAATGCGGCGGGCGCTTCACCACCTTCGAGCGCGTGCAACTGCGCGAACTGATCGTGGTGAAGAAGAATGGCCGGCGCGAAGCCTTCGACCGCGACAAGCTGGAGCGTTCGATCACGCACGCCCTGCGCAAGCGGCCCGTGGAGCGTGAGCGCGTGGACCGGATGATCACCGGCATCGTGCGCCGCCTGGAGAGCATGGGCGAGAACGAGATACCCGCCAATGTCATCGGCGAACTGGTGATGCAGGCGCTGGCCAGCCTGGACAAGGTCGCCTATGTCCGCTTCGCTTCGGTGTATCGCAATTTCCGCGAGACACGGGACTTCGAGACGCTGATTGGCGAGCTCGAAGGCGAAGACGACAAGGGCTGACCGTTGCGCATTCTCATCGTCGAATCCTCCTATCATGCCGCGGTGGCCGACCTGCTGACGGACGGTGCCACGGCTGCACTCGAAAAAGGCATGGCGCAGTTCGTGCGCGTGTCCGTGCCCGGCCCGCTGGAACTGCCCGGCGCCATCGCGCTGGCGGCCAGGGGGCACAATTTCGACGCCTATGTGGCGCTGGGCTGCGTCATCGGCGGCGACATCGTTGCCCAGACGCTCTATCGCGAAACGGTGCGCGGGCTGGTGCAGTTGTCGTCCCAGGGCATCGCCATCGGAACCGGCATGCTCTTGTGCGGCGATGAACGGGCAGCCCTTGGGCAGGCGCGCGATGGCGACGCCGGCGGTGACGCCGCCCGCGCTGCACTGGCGCTCGCGACCCTGCGCGAAAGGCTGGCAGTCCTGTGAGCGGCAATCCGGATTCACGCCATGCCGCCCGCATCGCGGCGGTGCAGGCGCTCTACCAGATGGAACTGGCCGGGGTCGGCGCCGAGGAAACCCTGGTCGAGTTCACCGATCATCGTTTCGGCGAATTCGATGTGCCGCCGGACACGGATTTCTTCGCGGCCATCCTGCGGGGCGTGCCGCAGCACCAGGTCGAGATTGATAGGTCCATCGCGGGCGCGCTGGCCGCGAACTGGTCGCTGGCGCGCATCGATTCCACCCTGCGCGCCGTCTTGCGCTGCGGTCTCTATGAGCTGGTGGCGCGCCGCGACGTGCCCGCCCGCACGGTGATTGACGAATATGTCGGGGTCACGCGCGCCTTTTTCGGCGGCGAGGAGCCCGGTTTCATCAATGGCGTGCTGGACCGTCTGGCCCGGCGCAAGCGGGCGAAGGAATTCGGCCTTCCGGTTCCCGAGGATGAGCTGGATTTCTAAAGCGCGCGAAACCTTCTAGGCTCGCCGGATGCAGGAATTCGAACTCATCGGCACCATCTTCGCGCCCCTGGCGGGAGAAGGGGCATTCGGCCTGAAGGATGACGCCGCGATCATTCCGGCACGCCCCGGTTTCGACCTTGTCGTGACCACCGATGCCGTCGCCGAGGGAACGGACTTCTTCGCCTTTGATCCAGCAGACAGTGTGGCGCGCAAGGCGCTGCGGGTGAACCTGTCAGATCTGGCCGCCAAGGGCGCTGCCCCGCACGGCTATCTGCTGACTATCGCCCTGCCGCCCAGCATCACGCCCGATTGGCTGGCAGTCTTCGCGCAAGGACTGGCGCAGGACCAACGGGAATTCGGCGTCGCCGTTTTGGGCGGCGATACGGCGCGCACCGAGGGGCCGCTTTCCATTTCCATCACGGCGTTCGGCTTCGTGCCCCAAGGCGCCATGGTGCGGCGCGCGGGCGCGCGCCTTGGCGACGATGTGTATGTGACGGGCGTGATCGGCGACAGCGGTGGGGGGCTCGCCATTTTCCGGCGTGAGCGACACGCGCTTTCCGAAGATATGCGTGATGCCTTGATCGCGCGCTATCGCGTCCCGCAGCCGCCCGTGGTGTTCGGTGCGTATCACTTGCGGGATTTTGCCAATGCCGCCGTGGATGTCTCGGATGGCTTGCTCGCGGATCTTGGGCATATTTCAGCCGCGTCTGGCGTGAAGCTCGTGCTGGATGCTGACGCCATTCCGCGCTCCGCGGCGCTTCGTGCTTTCTGGGGCGATGAGGACGCCGCGATCATCCGTGCCGCCACGGCGGGCGATGACTACCAGATCGCCTTCACCGCCGCGCCTGCCCACCGCGAGGCTATCGCGTCCCACGGATTCGCAACCCGGATTGGCGAGGCCGTGGTCGGGCAGGGAAGCGAATTGGTGCGCCATGGCCGCGTTCTGCCAGTAGCGCGGACAGGGTTTGTGCATTTTTAACGGTTTTTTAGCCGGGATTGACGAGGCTGCGGCATGCGCCGTTTGCTGCCGTTCCTGCTTGCCCTGCTCGCCGCCGCCCCTGCGTTGGGCGCGGAAGAGGCTGCCAAGCCGGGCCCGCCCGGCACCAATATCGACCTGGAATATCTGATGGCGCCGCTGACCGGCTCGAACGGCAAGCTGCTGGGCTATGCCTATATCAGCCCGCGCCTGACCGTGACCGCCGAATCCCTGGTGACGCCGGCCCGCGAAAAGGTACCCTTCATCCAGGACGCCTTCATCCGCGACTTGAACGCCAGGAGCATTGCGAAAGCCGATAATCCGCAGGCCGTGGACATCAAGGGCGTCGAGGCGCGTCTCCTTGCAAACGCTATCAAGGTCATGGGCCCGGGCAAGGTCAAGACGATTACCATCTGCACCGTGCAGATTGCCGAGCTGCATCCCAAACAGACGCCGTCCCCCCGTCCCGCCGATGCGGTGAGCGATGTGGACGTGCACGGCAATCCCGTAAAGTCACGCTGCGAGACTGCCAAACCCGCATGACGCAGGGTTGCAAGCGCAACGGCCTTTTGGCATATCTCCGCCGCCCTTGAAGCGGCGTGCCCTCAGATTCGAGATGCGGCGCCCGGCCATGGGGATCGGCGATGCCGCTCCCATGGAACCGGTGTCTCCGACCCGCATATTCCAAACTCTGGGGAAGTCATGGATACCATCACACTCATTCTCGCCTGTGGCGTGATCGCGCTTGGCTATGGCGCATTGACCATTCGCTCGGTGCTGGCGCTTTCGGCGGGCAATGCCCGCATGCAGGAAATCGCAGGCGCCATCCAGGAAGGCGCTGCGGCCTATCTCAATCGCCAGTACACCACCATCGCCATCGTCGGGGCTGTCATCTTCGCCGTCGCCTTTGCGATCTTCGGCTGGCAGATGGCTCTGGGCTTCCTGATCGGCGCGGCCTTGTCGGGCGCGGCCGGTTATGTCGGCATGTATGTTTCAGTGCGTGCCAATGTGCGCACCGCTGAAGCCGCGCGCAGCGGTCTGGGTGCGGGCCTGTCGGTCGCGTTCCGCGCGGGCGCCGTTACCGGCATGCTGGTGGTGGGCCTGGGGCTTCTCGCCGTCGCCGGCTACTTTGCCTTCCTTACCTGCATCCTGGGGCTTGATCTCAACGACCCGGCGCACAGCCGCATCATTGTGGATTCGTTGGTGGGTCTGGGCTTCGGCGCGTCGCTGATTTCGATTTTCGCGCGTCTGGGCGGTGGCATCTTCACCAAGGGCGCCGATGTGGGCGGCGACATGGTCGGCAAGGTCGAGGCGGGAATCCCCGAGGATGATCCGCGCAACCCGGCCACCATTGCCGACAATGTGGGCGACAATGTCGGCGACTGCGCCGGCATGGCCGCCGACCTGTTCGAGACCTTTGCCG
>JAEZBK010000199.1 GCA_023427355.1 Pseudomonadota bacterium | reverse complement strand
GCGAAGGCCTCGGGCAGAAGGTCGTCCAGCGTCTCGCCCTTGGCGAGCCGCTCGCGGAACAGCACGGTCTGATTGCGCAGTTCCTCGTCCGACATGGGCTGGAAGCGGGGTTCCAGGGCATTGATCTTGGCGACGACCGGCCAGTAGGGCTTGACCTTGCGGTCGTTGGACGATCCGAAAATGCTTTTGGCGAGCGTGCCGAGACCCAGCATGAATTCCTCAGATATTACAGGCCTGTAAGCGGGCCGGGATGGCGGGAAGGCGCCAAATCAGCATGGCAGCCGCGTGGCAGACATAAGAAGGGGGATACCCCTTGTCAAATGCCCGATTTTTCACACTATCCCGCCGCGAACCGGGGAAACCAATGGCCAAAACCGTGAAGAAGACCAAGAAGGCTGCGCCTCAGCCCAAGGCCGCCCATCCCGTCTCGCCCCTGGCCCCCAAAAGCCACCCCAAACTGCCGCCCCTGGCAGGGGTGCGCCTGGCCACCACCGCGGCAGGCGTCCGCTACAAGGATCGCACCGACGTGTTGCTGGTGCTGTTGGCGCCCGGCACCCAGGCCGCAGGCGTGTTCACCACCTCCAAGACCGCCTCGGCACCGGTGGAATGGTGCCGGAAGAACCTGAAGCCGGGCACGGCCCGCGCCCTGGTGGTCAACAGCGGCAATGCCAACGCCTTCACCGGCCATGCCGGGCTCGACGCCGTGGCGCAGATCGCCCAGAGCGCTTCGGCCATCATCGGCTGCAGGCCTTCGGACATTTTCATGGCTTCCACCGGCGTGATTGGCGAGCCGTTGCCCGCGAACAAGATCACCACCGTACTGGGCAGCCTGTCGGAACAGGTGGCGGCGGGCCACTGGAAGGAAGCCGCCGACGCCATCATGACGACGGATACCTTCCCCAAGGCCGCAACCGCCACGGCGCTGATTGATGGCGTGAAAGTGACGATCAACGGCATCGCCAAGGGTTCGGGCATGATCGCGCCCGACATGGCGACGATGCTGTCCTTCGTCTTCACCGATGCGAACCTGCCGGCCGATGTGCTGCAGGAGTGTCTGGGCGCCGGTGTCGGTCCCAGCTTCAACGCCATCACGGTGGATAGCGACACCTCGACCAGCGACACGCTGATGCTGTTCGCCACGGGAAAGGGCGCCAGGCACGCGCCCATCACCAAGGCGTCCGACAAGAAGCTGCTGGACTTCCGCCGCAAGCTCGATGCGCTGCTGCTCGATCTCGCGCTGCAGGTGGTCAAGGACGGCGAGGGCGCGCAGAAACTGATCCGCATCGACGTGGGCGGAGCGGAGAATGACGCGGCGGCCAAGCGCATCGCGCTGTCCATCGCCAATTCGCCCCTGGTCAAGACCGCCATCGCGGGCAACGACGCCAACTGGGGCCGCATCGTCATGGCCGTGGGCAAGGCGGGCGAGAAGGCCGACCGCGACAAGCTGAAGATCAGCATCGGCGGGCAGGTGGTGGCCGAGATGGGCCTGCGCGCGGCCAGGTACAATGAAGCCGCCGCGACGAAGGCGGTCTCGGGCCGTGATGTCGAGATCGCGGTGGATGTCGGCATCGGCAAGGGCGCAGCCCGCGTCTGGACCTGCGACCTGACGCATGGCTACATAGACATCAACGGCTCCTACCGGTCGTGAATGAAAAAAGGCCCGAACCATCGTTCGGGGCTTTTTGCCGTGTGGCTGGTGCCGCCTCAGACCAGCGAAGCGTCCAGGGTGATCTCGGCGCCCTTGAACAATTTGGAGACGGGGCAGCCCGCCTTGGCCTTGGCGGCGCAGTCCTGGAACACATCGTTCGATGCGCCCGGAATCTTCGCCTTCAGCGTCAGGTGGATCTTGGTGATGGAAAAGCCGTCGCCATCCTTCACCAGGTTCACGTCCGCCTTGGTGTCCATCTGCTGCGCGGTCAGGCCGGCTTCGCCCAGGATCGCCGACAGCGCCATGGTGAAGCAGCCGGCATGGGCAGCCCCCAGCAATTCCTCCGGGTTGGTGCCCGGGCCGCCTTCGAAGCGCGCCACGAAGCCATAGGGATGGTCCTTCAGCGCCGGGCTCTTGGTCGAAACCGCGCCGATGCCGTCCTTCAGGCCGCCTTTCCAGGTGGCGGTGCCATAGGTGCTCATGTCAAAAACTCCCTTTAGGAAATGCCCGCTTCAACAGTATCCTGCGAAAGTGACAGGCCGTGCGCAAATGGCAAGGGTCTGTTAACCCTGTCGCTTAATCCCACCTGAACCGAAAGACCGCCATCATGTCCCCAGCGCGCCCTCTCGTCCTTGTGGCGGCCGTGGCGCTGCTCGACCCGGAAGGCCGCGTGCTGATCGCGCAAAGGCCCGGCGGAAAGGCAATGGCGGGGTTATGGGAATTTCCGGGCGGCAAGATCGAGGCTGGAGAATCGCCGGAGGACGCGCTGGTGCGCGAGCTGCGCGAGGAGCTGGGGCTGGAGGTGAAGCCGCCCTGTCTCGCGCCGTTCACCTTTGCCTCGCATACATACGACGATTTTCACCTTTTGATGCCGCTCTATGTCTGCCGCCGGTGGGACGGTATTCCGCAGCCGCTGCATCACGCCGCGCTGAAATGGCTGCGCCCGCGCGACCTGATCTCGGCCAGGGACGAATTTCCGATGCCCGAGGCCGACCTGCCGCTCCTGCCGATGCTGCGCGATCTTTTGTGACCGACACATCCGGGGCGACGGCAATAGAATATGCGCTGATCGGCACGCTGATCTCCATCGTCATCCTCACCGCGCTCACCACCATGGGCACCACCATGGCGACGTTCTTCCAGTCGGTGGCCAACGGCTTCAACTAGCCGGGCTTTTCGCCCGCCGGAATTTCGCGTGTTTCCAGCGCATCCGCCAGCCGCGCCTTGGCGCTGCCGGGCTTGAGCGGCTTCTGCTGGCTTTCATGCGGCGACCAGCCGGTGAGGAAAATCGTCTCGAACGTCGCGGGCAATCTGTCGTGTTCGCCATGCGCAGCGGCATAATGCGCCAGCACCGCCCCCAGCGTGTCGCGGCGCAGGGGATGGCGTGAACGGCCCTGCAGCACGTTGGTGAAGCCATGCACCCGCAGGTCCCGCGCCAGCGTGAAGAAATCGCCATAGCGCACGATGAGCCGCTCCACATCCGCGACGGGCAGGGCGAAGCCCGCGCGCGACAACAGGGCGCCCAGGTCGCGCACATCGGCAAAGGGCGAGATGCGCGGACTGATGCCGCCGCGCGTGGCGCTTTCGCCGGCCGCGAAGGCCTCGCGCAATTCCTTCAGCGTGCCGCCACCCAGAAGGGCCACCAGAACCAGGCCATCGGGCACAAGCGCGCGGCGCATCTGCGCCAGCGCACCGGGCAGGTCGTTGATCGCCTGCAGCGAATACAGGCTGATGACCAGGTCATAGGTTCCGTGCGCCGCCGCCAGCATTTCCCGGTCGTCGAATCCCGCGACGCTCCATCGTCCGGCGAACCCGCGCAGGGCCTCGGGCAGGGGTGCCTCGCCGACCCACAGGCCATGCTGGAAGCGGCGCGTCACCGCGCCAAGCCGGTCGGCCAGTCCTTCCGCGCCCGCCTGCAACAGGAAGCGGTCGCCCTCCAGGCGGCGGGCACGTTCCTGTGC
>JAEZBK010000197.1 GCA_023427355.1 Pseudomonadota bacterium | reverse complement strand
CCCCATCTTTGTTCTGTCGGCGTTTTTTGGCGTCCTGAAGGGCCCTCTCCAGCACATTGGTGGCATCGAAAGTTCCGTTGCCGCGTTGGCAAAGGGTGAGAGGACGATCAAGCGCCAGGACTGGAGGCATGCATGATGACCGAACGTGAACTGGGTGCGGAGCTGGAAAAGGCCCGTATCGCCTATATCAAGCCCACGGACAGCGAGGAGGCGCACCGCCTTGGCCTGTTGCCGGAGAATATCCAGCTCCCTGCGGGCATGAAGCTTTACGTCCTGCATGCCTTTGATGGACAGGTGCTGGGCTATACCGACGCCTATGATACGGCCTATGGCGCTGCGGTTCAGAACGAATTGACGCCCGTGAGTGTGCATTAGCCTTTTGGCCATGCGCAGATGCGAAGAGCCGGGAGACGAAAGTCTTCCGGCTTTTGCATTTCCGGCTATTCTGCCGCGCGGGAGGATCATCATCATGCGCATCATCGCCTTTGCCGCCGCCCTGCTCGCCATGGCGGCCTTTGGAGCCCAGGCCCAGACGCCGCCCGCCGATGCGCCCGCGGCCGCCGTCAATCCGCCCATGACCGGACCGCAATTGCTGATCCAGACCAGCCTGGGCGATATCGTGCTGCAGCTGGATGACGTGCGCGCGCCGCGCAGCGTGGCCCATATCCTGAAGCTGGCGCGCGCTGGCTTCTATGACGGCACCAGCCTGTATCGCGTCGAGAAGGATTTCGTCGCGCAGATGGGAAGCTGGGGCGCGGACGGCAAGGGCCGCGGCTGGCATGCCGAGCCGGTGCCGCTGGAAGCCAACAACGGGCTGAAAAACCTGAAATTCGCCGTGGCGCTGCCGCGCGGGACCGATCCCAATGGCGCGGGGCCGGACTTCTACATCAACCTGCGCGACAATACGGGGCTGGACCAGAAGCCGGGCGATACCGCCAACACCACGGGCTTTGCCGTGTTCGGCGAGGTCACCGAGGGCAGCCGCGCCGTGGTCCAGGCCATCAACGAAACGCCGGTGGGCGGCGGCTATGGCCCGTTCGCGGGCTCGGCGCCCGCCACGCCCATCGTGATCCGCCGCGTCTCGGTGGTGGGCGACCCGCCGCCGCCTCCGCCGCCCAGCAATCCTTCCATGACGGGCCCGCAGCTTCAGATCGCCACCTCGCTGGGCAATATCGTGGTGCAGATGGACGCGGTGCGCGCGCCCGAAAGCGTAGCGCATATCACGCGCATGGCGCGGGCCGGGCATTATGACGGCAGCGCGATCTATCGCGTGGAAAAGGATTTCGTCATCCAGATGGGAAGCTGGAGCGCCGACGGAAAAGGCAAGGGCTGGGTGCCGCGCCCGATCCGGCTGGAAGCGGGCAATGGGTTGAAGAACCTGAAATTCGCCGTGGCGCTGCCGCGCGGCGATGCGCCCACCAGCGCCGGCCCCGACTTCTACATCAACATGCGCGACAACACCGGGCTGGACCAGAAGGCCGGCGATGCGCGCAGCGGGTTTGCCGTGTTCGGCGAGGTGACGGAAGCAAGCCGCGCCGTGGTCCAGGCGATCAACGATGCGGCGGTGGGGGGCGGCTATGGCCCGTTCGGCGCGTCGGCGCCGGCCAAGCCCATTATCATCAAGCGGGTGACGGTGCTCGCCGCGGCGACGGCAAAGCCCGCGCCGGCGGCGGCGAAATAAAAGGCGCGGTCAAGCCGCTTGCGACGCGTCGCCATTCTGGGCGGTGAGGATGGCGTAGAGCGCCTCGGCCGTCTTGGCCGCGCGGAGCTTTTCGCAGGTGGCGGCGTTGCGCAGCAGGCGCGAGACGCGGGCCAGCGCCTTCAGGTGGTCGGCACCCGCATTTTCCGGCGCCAGCAGCATGAAAACCAGGTCCACCGGCTGGCTGTCCACCGCGTCATAGGCGATGGGCGCTTCCAGACGGGCAAAGACGCCGGCGATCTGCACGGATTCGGCTAGGCGCCCATGCGGGATGGCGATGCCCGATCCCACGCCGGTCGTGCCCAGGCGTTCGCGCGCGTTCAGGGTTTCAAAGATGCGCCGTTCGGGCAGGCGCGTGACGCCATGCGCCTTCGCCGCCAGTTCCTGCAGCAACTGTTTCTTGCTCTGGACTTTCAGCGCGGGAAGGACCGCGTCAGGCGCAAGCAGGTCGGAGATATTCATCATGCGCCCTAAGAGAAGCTGCCGACTTATGTCCGCCGCCGATATGCGCGGGAACGCGGAATAGCTTACGCGGTTCCGGTCCGCCTACGAAAGCGGCGGGTTCTTAGGCCGGACATTTCTGAATGTCAATCTTGCGCCGGGCTTGGCGGTTTATCCGCGCGAATCGGCGATTTCCGCTCAACCGGCCTTGAGGCGGCGGCGTTCCACGGAAGACGGAATGCGCATGGCTTCCCGGTATTTGGCGACGGTGCGGCGGGCGATATTGACGCCATCCGCGGTGAGCAGCGAGACGATGCGGTCGTCGGACAGAATGTCTTTCGCCTCTTCCTTGTCGATCATCTCCTTGATGCGGTCGCGCACCGCTTCGGCGCTGTGCGATTCGGCACCGTTCACCGACTGGATCGAAGCGGTGAAGAAATACTTCAGTTCGAACAGGCCGCGCGGCGTGGCGATATACTTGTTCGAGGTGACGCGGCTGACGGTGCTTTCATGCATCGAGATGGCATCCGCCACCATGCGCAGGTTCAGCGGCCGCAAATGGCGCACGCCATAGGTGAGGAAACTGTCCTGCTGGCGCACGATCTCGCTGGCCACCTTGAGGATGGTGCGGGCGCGCTGGTCCAGGCTCTTGACCAGCCAGTTGGCGTTGTTGAGGCAGTCGGTGAGATAGGTCTTATCGTCCTTGCCGCGCGCCGTCTTGGAGACCTGGGCGTAGTAGCGGCTGTTGACCAGAAGGCGCGGCAGCGTGTCGGTGTTCAGTTCCACGTGCCAGCCGCCGTCATTGCCGACGCGCACAAAGACATCGGGCACCACGGGGGCGACCTGTTCGGAGCCGAAGGCAAGGCCGGGCTTGGGGTTCAGGCCACGGATCTCGGCCAGCATGTCGGCGATATCCTCGGCGTCCACGCCGCACAGGGCGCAAAGCTGGGCCATGTCGCGGCGGGCCAGCAGGTCGAGCCGCGTCAGCAGCATGGCCATGGCGGGATCCAGACGATCCCTGGCCTGCAACTGGATGGAAAGACATTCGGCCAGGTCGCGCGCGGCGACGCCAGGCGGATCGAAGCCCTGCAGCACGCCCAGCACCGCCTCCACATCCTCGATCTCGCAGCCCAGCTTCTCGACAATGTCGGAGAGTTCGGCGCGCAGATAGCCCGCCTCGTCCACCCCGTCTATCAGCGCGAGGCAGATCAGGCGGTCTTCGGGGGTCAGTGCGGCGATGGCCAATTGCGCTTCCAGGTGATCCTTGAGCGACAACTCGGCGGCGATGGTGGATTCCATCCCCTCCTCGTCGAAGCCACCGCCGGATTTGACCTGCGTCCAGTCGGTAAGCGAGGACTCGCCCGCACCCGAGGCGGGCGTGCTGGCGGTCTGCGGCGCGTCGCCGGAATCATACATGTTCTCGTGCGCCGCCGAATCCAGCTCGGCGTTCTTGGAGAAATCGTCCCGCGATAGCGCCTCGTCGGCACGCTCGGAAACCGGGGCGCTTTCGGGCATGGCGTCGCGATCAGCCACGGCGGGCGCGGATTCATCGCGCTCCAGGATCGGATTGCGCTCCAGCTCCTGCTCGCAATATTCGGCCAGTTCGATGTTGGACAGTTGCAGCAGCTTGATCGCCTGCTGAAGCTGGGGCGTCATGACCAGGGACTGGCCCTGGCGCATTTCCAGTCTTTGACCGACGGCTGCCATGGCTAGAGCGAGAACCTCTCGCCCAGATAGACGCGGCGCACATCGCGGTCGCTGACGATTTCGGCGGGCGTGCCTTCGCGCAGCACCTGGCCGTCATGCAGGATATAGGCGCGATCAATCACGTCCAGCGCATCGCGGACATTGTGGTCGGTGATCAGCACGCCGATGCCGCGATCCTTGAGGTGCTTGACCATGTCGCGGATCTCGCCCACCGCGATGGGATCGATGCCCGCGAAAGGCTCGTCGAGCAGGATGTAGGACGGATGGGTGGCCAGCGCGCGGGCGATCTCGACGCGGCGGCGCTCGCCGCCCGACAGGGCGATGGAGGGCGTGTTGCGGATATGGGTGATGCCGAACTCGGCCAGCAATTCCTCGACCATCGCATCGAGACGGCCTGGATCGGTTTCCATCAGCTCGGCGGTGGCGCGGATATTCTGTTCGGCGGTCAGGCCGCGGAAGATCGAGGCTTCCTGCGGCAGGTAGCCGATCCCCAAGCGGGCGCGGCGATACATGGGCAGGCGGGTGACGTCATGGCCATCCACCTCGATCGTGCCGGTATCGGCGGCGATGAGGCCGGAGATCATGTAGAAGCAGGTGGTCTAGCCCGCACCGTTGGGGCCCAGCAGGCCCACCGCCTCGCCCCGCTTGAGGGCCAAGCTGACCGAGCGCACCACGGGGCGCTTGTTGAAGCTCTTGCCGATGCGGTTGACCACCAGCCCCTTGCCCGCATCCACGGCGTGCAGGCGCGTACCCGCGCCGTTTTCGGCGGTTTCGCTGTTGTTGCTGGCGTCTTCGAACGTCATGGCAAAAATCATGCCCGTTTGTGCTTAAGGAACTGTGAAAGCTATTGACCGCCCGAAGGCGGGGCGAAGATGGCCTGGACGCGCGAAGGCGTCTGCGCCTGTGGTTGCTGTCCCTGGGCCACCGTGGCGGACGTGCCGCCGCCGATCGTGGCCTGGCCCGTGGCGAGATTGACGGTGAGAACCGCGCCGGTCATCACATTGCGGCCGTTCTTGAGCGTAACCTTGCCGGTCATCACCACGGTGCGGCGCTGCACGTCATAGACGCCATTGTCGCCCGTCACGATGCCGGACTTGGGCGACTCCGCCACGACACGTCCGCTGGCGGTGACCGTATTGGCCTGGCCATTGGTGGTGGTCAGGCGCACCTGATCGGCGCGAATCTTCGTATCGCACTGGGTGACGATGACATTGCCGACGAACTGGCCGGTCTTGCCGTTGAGGTCGGCGACGAACCTGTCGGAATTGACCTGGACCTCGCACTTACTGCCCTGGGCCGATGCCGCCGTGGCGGAGGCAAGCAGGAAAAAGCCGGCGGCAAGAAGTCTCATTCGCTGGTCCTCGACATGGTCATGCTCACACGGCCGGCCAGCGTCAGCAGTCCGGCCGTGCGGTCAAATTCAAAACTGTCGGCGCGCATCGCACCCATGGGCCCCTGGCCCCTGATTTCCTGCTGCCCGCGCACGCTGTTGGAGTTGAGATCAACTGCGGCGGTGCTGGTGTGCAATTCGTAGCCCGTGTCGGTGAAGAGCGCGATGCCGCCGGTCAGGTCCATCGTCTGGGCGTTCATGTCCACCACACCTGCACCGGCACGGGCATTGAGCCAGCCTTCGGGCGTGGTCATGTCGGCCTCGATGACGCTGAGGGTATAGCGCTTGGGATTGCCCGCATCCTGCACCGCTTCCTTCGCGGTGATGACGAAGGGATTGCCCTTGGCATCGGCGCCGGACAGGCGCGGATTGGTCATGGAGAGATCATTCTCGACCATGCCGAGCTTGCCGAAGGAAAAGTTCATGTCGCGCGGCGCGCGCTGGATGACGAAGAAGGCCAGCACCGCGAAGATGACGGCGAAGGCGCTGAAAGACAGCAGCCGCTTCATGCCGCGCACGAAACGGGTATAGCGCTTGGCGTCGAAGCCGGTGGAGCGCACGCGCGCGGACCAGTCATAGCGGGGACGGTCGGTTTCGGCCGGATCGCCCGCCATCACGCCAGCCCCGCGCGCAGGCAATCATGGATATGGATCACACCCACCGGACGGTGCGCGTCATCCAGCGCGAACAATTGGGTGATCTTCCTGTCGGTCATCAGGGCCAGCGCCTCGACGGCCAGCTGATCCGGCGCGGTCACCTTGGGATCGCGTGTCATCACGTCCTGAGCCATGCGGCCTTCCAGGCCTTTGGCGGCATGGCGGCGCACATCGCCATCGGTGACGATGCCGGTAAGGCGCCCTGCCCCGTCCACGATGCCGACGCAGCCCAGCCGCCCCGATGCCATGGCCAGCAGCACGTCCTGCATCGGCGTGGCGGCGGCGCAGAGCGGCACATCGCCATCCTTGTGCATCAGGTCGCTGACGCGGATCAGCGCGCGGCCCAGGCTGCCGCCGGGATGGAAATCGCGATAGCGGTCGGCGTCGAAGCCGCGCCGCTCCATCAGCGCCACGGCCAGCGCATCGCCCAAGGCGATCATCATGGTGGTGGAGGTGGTGGGCGCCATGCCGATGGCGCAGCTTTCGGGCGCATCGGGCAGCAGCAACGGCACGTCGGCGGCGCGCATCAGGGTGGACTCGCCATTGCAGGCGATGGCGATCATGGGAATGTGGAAGCGCTTGGCATAGGTGAGAAGATCGGCAAGTTCGCCGGTCTCTCCGCCCTTGGACAGCAGCAGCAGCACATCGCCCGGGGCGATGGCGCCCATGTCGCCATGACTGGCCTCGGCAGGGTGGACGAAGTGCGCAGGCGTGCCGGTGGAGGACAGCGTGGCGGCAATCTTGCGCGCCACATGGCCCGACTTGCCCATGCCGGAGACGATGACACGGCCTTTCGCGGCAAGGATGGTTTCGACCGCCCGGCTGAAATCGGCCCCCAACCCCGCGGCGAGCGCCGTCAGGGCTTCGCTGGCCAGACCCAGGACACGCCGTGCGGCGGCCAGGTCGGCCTCGGCGGGGCTGGAAACCGCCTTCAGCGCGGGATTGCCGGGGTTCATCTATGCCTTTGGTATCGTTAGGCGATTTTAACCATGCGGGCGACCCGGCATGGACACGCGAATTTCATGCCAAATTTAGCCCTGCGGCCATCGCACTGCAAGGCGGGCAGGCAGCCGGGTATCGAGAACCCGGCAGCGTCAACCGGAGGGGCAACTAATGCGAGAAAATATCCACCTCGCCCCAGCCGGCAAGATCGAGATCCGCGCGGGTGGGCAGGAAGTCGAAGCAGGCCTGGGCCAGCGCCGTGCGGCCCTCGCGCGCCAGCATCGCATCCAGCGCCTTTTTCAGTTCGTGCAGATGGGCGACATCGTTGGCGGCATAGGCGAGCTGCTTTTCGCTGAGGGTGGCCGCGCCCCAGTCGGAGCTTTGCTGCTCCTTCGAGAGTTCGACGCCCAGCAATTCGCGGGTGATGTCCTTGAGGCCATGGCGGTCGGTATAGGTGCGCACCAGCTTGGAGGCGATCT
>JAEZBK010000057.1 GCA_023427355.1 Pseudomonadota bacterium | reverse complement strand
CCCCGCGCCCGTGCCGGTGTTGGGATAGGCGACGGTGAACGCACCCAGCGCGCGCCGCGCGGGCGCGGTGGCGCGCACGCCGTTGGCGGCAAGGTCGGCTGCGGAAATCGCGCCCCCCTGCTGCGTGGTGTAGGCCGTTATCTGCGCGCCCAGCAGGCTCGACACGACATCGGCGCCATTCTGACGCACCAGGCCCAATGTGCGCGCCAGCGCGGGATTGCGCACGATCGCGCCCATGGGCTTGAGCTGCCCCGCCTCATCCAGGAATTGCGAGGACAGCGCTGCGTCCAGCCGGATGATGCCTTCGGTCCCCGCCAGGCGCGCGGCCAGGGCCTGCGAGATCGGGAAGCCTGCATCGGCCAGCGCCTCGGCGCCGGAGACGGTGCGCTGCCAGGGCAGCGCACCGAAGCGGCGCTGCATTTCGTGGAAACCGCGCACGGCGCCGGGCACCGCATAGGGACCGCCGCCCGCCGCCGCACGCGGCAGGAAATCGAACTGGGTCAGGCCGCCGGTTGCATCGCGCACGATGCAGATGCCGCCGCCGCCCATTCCCGCCGCCACCGGATAGGAGACGGAGAGCGCGAAGAACATCGCCGTGGCAGCATCGGCCGCATTGCCACCCTGGGCCAGAACGGCCGCGCCGGTCCGCACCGCATAGGGTTCATCGCCGACCACCAGGTGCCGCGCCGCCGCGCTGGCCACCGAGGACATATCCGAACCATCGCTGCCGAACCCGGCGCAACCGCCCAGCAGCACCATGGCGGAAAGAGGCGCGGCAAGAACGCCGGCAACACGGAATCGCGACATGATGGGTCTGTAATCCTTGCGTTTTTCCGGTCCCAACCCGGCGTCGGGGCCCAGCGCTTAATTGACCTTGCCCGCGCACACCCCTACGGTTCGCGCCCGGGGGTGACTTGAAGCGCGGGCTGGGAGGAGAGATCAAGCCTTGACGTTTTGCAACCCTGTGAAGGCGTCCGCAAGGGCGTGGCTGCGGCAGGCCATTTTCGCCCTGGGCTTCGCCGGGGCGTTTCTGGCGCTGATGCCGGCCAGCCCCTCCTATGCCCAACCCCAGAACAACGCCGTCTTCGCGCTGCGCGACACCGAAACCGAGGAGCTGCTGCGCAGCTACACGATGCCACTGGCCCGTGCCGCGGGCCTGGATCCCAACATGGTGCGCGTCTTCGTGATGGGCGATATGTCCATCAACGCCTTCGCCACCCAACCGCAGGACATCTTCATCTTCGCCGGCATGATGCTGGAGGTGAAGACGCCCAATGAACTGATCGGCGTCCTGGCGCATGAAACCGGCCATATATCCGGCGGTCACCTGACCCGATCGGTGGATGCGATGCAAAAGGCCAGCGTGCCCATGCTGCTGTCGCTGGTGGTGGGGCTTGCGGCGATGCTGGCGGGCGCAGGCCCGGTGGGCAGCGCCATCATGGGCATGGGACAATCGCTGGCGATGAGCGATTTCAATGCCTTCAGCCGGGTACAGGAATCCGCCGCCGATCAGATCGCGGTAAAGCTGCTCAACGCCACGCGCCAGAGCCCGGCGGGCATGCAGAACACCTTCATCCGCTTCGCGCAGGAACAGGCGCGCTCCTCGTTCCGGATCAACAAATTCGCCGTCAGCCATCCCGTCGGCCAGGATCGCGTTTCGGCGTTGCAGGCCGCCGTGGACACCTCGCCCTATCGCGACGTGCCCGATCCGCCCCAAAGCGTGCATGCGCTGCAGATGATCCAGGCCAAGCTGTCGGGGTTCATCCTGCCGGTAGCCGAAACGCTTCGGCATTATCCCACCAGCAACACCTCAGCGGCGGCGCGCTATGCCCGCGCCATGGCTTATATGAAGCAGCCCAATCTCCAGGGGGCGCTGGATGAGATCAACAGCCTTATCAAGGACGAGCCGAACAACCCCTATTACTATGAAGTGCTAGGGCAGATTCACGTGATGATGGCCAAGCCGGCGCTGGGCATTCCGGCCTATCAGCGGTCGGTGAGCCTCAAGCCCCAGGCGCCGCAACTGCGGATGGGTCTGGCCACCGCGCAACTGGCGACGGAAGATGCCGCGCTGGCAAGCCAGGCGCTGACCAACCTGAAGGCGGCGCTGCTGGCGGAAAACGAGGATCCGTTTGCCTGGCGCCAGGCCGCCAAGGCCTACAGCCTGATGAAAAACCCGCAGATGGCCGACCTTGCGACCGCCGAGTCGAATTATCACGCCGGTAATCTTTCTCAGGCATTCATATTCGCTTCGCGCGCGCGTGCGGGCCTGCCCCAGGGTGGCGCGGACTGGCAGCGGGCCAATGACATCATAGGCGCCACACAGGGCGCGATGCCGCAACGACGGCGCTGAACGGGATAGCAAACATGCAGAACATCATTTCGACCCTGGTGACCGCAATCTGCGGCGCGATGATCGCGGTGGCCGCCATCATCGTCATGACCAACATGGGCGTGATGCCGGTCAACGGTCCGCAGATTCGCAGCTATCTGCTGTCCAACCCGCAGGTGCTGAACGAGATGGCATCCGCAGCGCAGGCACAGGAAGACCGGCAGACCGCCGCGGCCAACGACGCGATGATCAAGAAGGTGGGCCTCAACACCTTCTTCGATCCCAAGATCGCCTTCGTGACGGGCCCGGCGGACGCGCCCAACACGATGGTCGAGTTCTATGACTATGACTGCCCCTTCTGCCGCGCTTCGCTGCCGGCGGTGCGCAAGATCATGGAACAGCGCAAGGGTGATACCCGCTTTGCCTTCATCGAGATGCCGCTGGTGCAACTGCATGGCGAGGCGGCGGTGATGGCCGCCATGGCGTCGCTGGCGGTGGCGCATCACCAACCGGAGAAATTCATGGACTTCCATGGCCTGCTGATGGGTCAGGACCAGAAGATGTCCGAAGAGGTCGTGTTTGCGGCCGCCAAACAGGCGGGCGTGGACGTGACGCGCCTGCGTGCCGACATGGCCAAGCCGGAAACCGCAGAGGCGTTGAAGAAAGCGGAAGGCCTGATCAAGACCATCGGCCTGGACGGCACGCCGACCTTCATCGTGAACGGCAAGATATATCCGGGTGCGATGGACGAAGCCGGTTTCCAGGCCGCGTTGGCGAAGAAGCCCTGACGCTTCAGGGTTTCCGGGCGCCCGGAAAATATTCCACATGGGCGTCACCCTGGCGGCCATAGTAGAGGACGCGCTGGCCATCCAGGAACGCCATGTAGCCGGGACAGCCCGCAGCGGCTATGCGTTCGCAAAATTCGCGGTAGCCAATCTCGCCTTTCTGTGAGGCGCGCACAGCGGATTCCACGCCATCGGCGGAAAAATCGTCCGCCACCGCTGCCGCAACAGCAGGGCCCACCGTGCTGGCTGTCAAGCCGTCACGGCGGAAATAGGTTCGCGCACCCCGCACATCGACATGGTAGCGCTCCACACCAGCAGCAATGAGTCTGGCCACGACCTCGCCAAACGCCATGCGTCCCTCATCCGAGGCGCGACTGCATTCCGAAACCAGCATTTGAAAATCCTGCGGCATGCCAAACTCCGTCACTGCAAGGGGATGGTGGAAAGCGCGTGATGGCGCACAATCGCTTTCAAGATACGATCCAGCGCGTGCCGGTCCTGATCGGACAGGAAATCGAAGAACGCCGCGTCATTGATGTCGGCCAGGACGGAAAGTTCCGGCACCAGGGATCGGCCCGCTGCGGTCAGGGTCAGGCGCTGCGCCCGTCCATCACGCTCGTCGGCATGCCGCCGGACAAGCTTCCGCCGGACCAATCGGTCGGTCATCTTGGTGACGGCGCCGCGCGTCAGGCTCAACCGCTCCGCCAGCAAGCTCGGCGCCAGGTCCATGCCATACAGTTCGCGCAACGCCGCCCATTCCGGCACCGAGATTTTCCGCGCCGCCAGCTTCGCCGCAAAGGCCCCGCTGACATGGTTGGAGACGAAGCGCAGCCAGAATCCCAAATGGCTTTTCAGATGCGACGCGGGAGGCAATCTGGTTTCCATGGAAACTAAATAGGCAAAGATTGTTTCCCTGTCAACCAACCGCTTTTTCAATTCAGATCAGGCCGGTGAGCGGCGAAGACGGGTCCGCATAAGCCTTTTTCGGCATGCGGCCCGCGAGCCAGGCCAGACGCCCGGCTTCCACCGACAGTTTCATCGCGCGGGCCATCTGCACCGGGTCCTGCGCGTGGGCTATTGCCGTGTTGGAGATCACCGCGTCGCAGCCAAGCTCCATCGCCACAGCCGCATCCGAGGCCGTGCCGATGCCCGCATCCACGATCACCGGCACCTTGGCGTCCTCGATAATCATGCGGATGTTCACCGTCGCGGTCAGCCCCATGCCCGAACCGATGGGCGAGGCCAGCGGCATGATCGCCACCGCACCCATGTCTTCCAGACGCTTGGCCATCAGGGGATCGTCGCTGCAATAGACCATGACCTGGAAGCCATCCTTGGCCAGCATCTCGGTGGCGCGCAACGTTTCCAGCATGTCGGGATAGAGCAGCTTCTTCTCGCCCAGCACTTCCAGCTTGACCAGGGTCCAGCCGCCCGCCTCGCGTGCCAGGCGCAGGGTGCGCACCGCATCCTCGCCCGTGTAGCAACCGGCGGTGTTGGGCAGGAAGGTGTATTTCTTCGGGTCGATGAAGTCGATCAGCATCGGCTGGTTCTTGTCGGTGAGGTTCACGCGGCGCACCGCCACCGTCACCATCTGCGCGCCACTGGCTTCCAGGGCACGGGCATTCTCTTCATAGGATTTGAACTTGCCGGTGCCGATGATCAGGCGCGAGTCATAGGTCTTGCCCGCGATCACCAGCGGCTTGTCCAGCCTGGGAGGAACCACCGGCGCGTTGCCGCCGCCAATGAAATGCACGATCTCGAACCTGTCGCCCTCCTCCACCGTCACGCTGTCGTATGTCGAGCGCGGCACGATGGCGAGGTTGCGTTCCACCGCGATCTTGGCGGGGTCCAGCCCCAGGCCGGCGAGCATCCCGGTGATGCTGGTGGGACCGGGCAGTTGGCGGGCTTCGCCGTTCAGGGTGACATTAAGGGACATGAGGGGCCTAAAAGCAGGATTTCCGTTCCGCGAGGGATACGATTATAAGGCTTGAATCGCTTCCGAACAGGCACCGGTTATGGCTAAAAAAGCCAAAGAAAACAAGAATTTGCCGATTTACATTCTCAACGGCCCCAACCTCAATCTGCTGGGGGAGCGGGAGCCGGAGATTTACGGCCGCACCACCTTGGCCCAGATCGGGCAGATGTGCGCCGCCCAGGGCAAGGACCATGGCCTGGCCGTGGTCTTCCGCCAGTCCAACCATGAAGGCGAACTGGTGGACTGGATCCAGGAGGCGCGCACCCATGCCAGCGGCATCGTCATCAATCCGGGCGCCTACAGCCACACTTCGGTGGCTCTGCTGGACGCCCTGAGCGCCTGCACCAACCCGATCATCGAGGTGCATCTTTCCAACCTGGCGAAGCGCGAACGCTTCCGCCACCATTCCTGGGTCTCCAAAGCCGCCACCGGCGTCATTATGGGGCTGGGTGCGCAGGGTTACCTGCGCGCCATGGACGCCATCGCAGACATTCTCAAGGCCAAGAAAAAATGAGCAAAGACGATCCCAAGGGCAAGACGCCCGCAAAGCCCGGCGTGGATGCGGATGCGATCCGCGAACTGTCCGCCCTGTTGAACGAGACCGGCCTGACCGAGATCGAGATCGAGCATAATGGCGCGCGCCTGCGCGTCAGCCGCGCCGCCGTCAGCGCCGCTGCTGCCGTGGGT
>JAEZBK010000137.1 GCA_023427355.1 Pseudomonadota bacterium | reverse complement strand
ATCTTGGTGTGGGCAATCTAGGGCTTCAGATGCGCGAAGTAGATTTAGATCGGCCGAAAGATAAGGAAGATGGGTTAGAGGACGCCAAGAAAATATGGAAAAAGCTAAACGACCGCCACTTGCCTGTTTATACGCTATTTAAGTCCGAACAAGTTCGCGGAGATAAAGAGTTGGCGGTTCGCAGCCCTTTGGATGCAACACTTAAGGCCGCTCTGAAAGATTTGGAAGCTGCCCTCGCGCCTGTGGCTGCTCAGGTTGAAGCTGCAGTAAGGGAAACCACTGATCGAACGCTAGAGAGGCTTCGCAAAGATTATCCTGATGTCGCAAGAAACTTGGTGCCAGAATACAGGGCCCCTAGCTGGTCTAAGGCTTTCGATCTGGATGTTCTTCGCGGGGAGGACGATGTTCCTCTTAATAAGCGTGGTGCGGGGGTGCGTAGGTTAGTGGTGCTGGCATTTTTTCAAGCTGAGGCGGAGAAGCGGCGAAGGGGGCGTGCGGACGGATTGTCTACTCCGCCGATAATCTATGCCATTGAGGAGCCGGAAACCTCTCAACACCCTAACTTCCAGCGCAACATTATTAGAGCATTCGAATCGCTATCTGATTCTGGTGATCAAGTAATCTTGACTACGCATGTTCCCGGGATTGCTGCTCTGCTTCCCACTGACTCAGTTCGGCTTGTGGCTCGCGATGCCCAAGGTCATGTCCAGGTGTTGGAACCAGGTGATGATGTTTTTGATCGTGTTACGGAAGATCTGGGCTTGATGCCTGATCGTCGCGCTCAAGTTGCAATATTTGTCGAAGGTCCTAATGACGTTGAATTTCTTTTGCGCGCTTCAAAGCTGCATCGAGCAAATGACGATTCTTTGATCGATCTTGAGGTAGATCATCGAGTGGCCTTTGTACCAACGGGTGGTGGTAATTTGCGCCATTGGATTGATAAAAAGTATTTAGCTAACCTGAAGCTGATTGAAGTCCACATTTACGACACTGATGATCAGGCTGCTCCAAAGTATGCTAACCAAATCGCAGAGGTAAACGGACGGGGGACAAGTGATGTTGGGTTTCTGACCGATAAACGGGAAATGGAAAACTACATACATGCTGACGCTATTGCGGGCGCTCTTCAATGCAACATCGTGGTTACCGATTGGTGCGATGTGCCCGATCTTGTTGCTGAACAAGTATATATAGCTGGCGGTGGGCAAACACCGTGGGCTCTAGTGGAGGAAGAAAAGAAAAGGAAGAAAATCTCTCAAGCAAAGCGTCGTCTGAATACAGATGCCGCCTCACATATGAATTTGCAACAGCTCCAAGCGATGGATGCCGGGGGCGTCATACAACAATGGCTCACTGCCATAAGAGATCGCTGTCAATGACTTCAGCGCGCCCTAGAACCAAACGTCTTGGGCGCATTCGGCCGTCCGGCGCGCTGGAGTTTCTTGCGGCCGGATTTGCCCAGGGCGGTCGAGGGCTTGCCCTCGTCGCTGACGCTGATTTCCGCGTCATGCGCGGCGCGGGCCACGTCCGACTGACGCGCAAAGGGATCATCGGCGATCGCCAGCGAGGCGGCCTGGAGGCGCTTGAGTTCGTCGCGCAGGCGCGCGGCGGTTTCGAACTCCAGGTTCGCGGCGGCGGTGCGCATCTGCTTTTCGATGTCGGCGATGATGGCCTTGATGTTGTGGCCGACGAATTCTCGGCCGCCTTCGGCGGCCTTGAGCGCCCCGGCATCGACCAGCACATGGTCCTTCTCGTACATCGAGCCCATGATGTCGTTGATCTTGGCCTTGACCGTGGCGGGGGTGATGCCGTGTTCGGCGTTGTAGGCCTGCTGCTTGGCGCGGCGGCGGCTGGTTTCCGCCATGGCGCGTTCCATCGAGCCGGTGATCTTGTCCGCATACAGAATGACCTTGCCATCCACGTTGCGCGCGGCGCGGCCGATGGTCTGGATCAGGGAGGTTTCGCTCCGCAGGAAGCCTTCCTTGTCCGCATCGAGGATGGCGACCAGGGCACATTCGGGAATGTCGAGGCCTTCGCGCAGCAGGTTGATGCCGATCAGCACGTCGAAGGCGCCCAGGCGCAGGTCGCGGATGATCTCGATGCGCTCCAGCGTTTCCACGTCCGAGTGCATGTAGCGCACGCGCAGGCCCTGTTCGTGCATGTATTCGGTGAGGTCTTCGGCCATCTTCTTGGTCAGCGTCGTGACCAGGGCGCGATAGCCGGCGGCGGCGACCTTGCGGCATTCGTCGATCAGGTCGTCCACCTGCGTATCCACCGGGCGGATCTCGACCGGCGGATCGATGAGGCCGGTGGGACGGATGACCTGTTCGGAGAAGACGCCGCCGGTGCGGTCCAGCTCCCACGGGCCGGGCGTGGCGCGGACATAGACGGATTGGGGGCGCATCGCGTCCCACTCCTCGAATTTCAGCGGGCGGTTGAGGATGCAGCTGGGCAGGCGGAAGCCATATTCCGACAGGGTGATCTTGCGCCGATAGTCGCCGCGATACATGGCGCCGATCTGGGGCACGGTGACATGGCTTTCGTCGGCGAAGACCAGCGCATTGTCGGGCAGGTATTCGAAGAGGGTGGGCGGCGGCTCGCCCGGCAGGCGGCCGGTGAGCCAGCGGGAGTAATTCTCGATGCCCGCGCAGGAGCCGGTGGCCTCGATCATCTCCAGGGCGAAATTGGTGCGCTGTTCCAGGCGCTGGGCTTCGAGCAGCTTGCCCTCGGCGCGGAAGCGTTCGAGCGTCTGCACCAGTTCGGCCTTGATGCCCTTGGTGGCCTGCTGCAGCGTGGGGCGCGGCGTGACATAGTGCGAATTGGCATAGACCTTGACGCTGTCCAGGGTGCCCGCGACATGGCCGGTGAGGGGATCGAACTCGCTGATCTTGTCCACCTCGTCGCCGAAGAGTTCGATGCGCCAGGCGCGGTCTTCATAGTGGGCGGGGAAGATGTCGATGATGTCGCCGCGCACGCGGAAGGCGCCGCGGGTGAAATTGTCGTCGTTGCGGCGATATTGCAGGGCGATCAGGTTGGCGATGGCCTGTTGCCGGTCGATGCGGTCGCCGCGCGTGATCGAGACGGCGGTGCCGGAGTAGGTCTCGACCGAGCCGATGCCGTAGATGCAGGAGACCGAGGCGACGATGATGACATCGTCGCGCTCCAGGATCGCGCGCGTCGCCGAATGGCGCATGCGGTCGATCTCCTCGTTGATGGAGCTGTCCTTCTCGATATAGGTGTCGGTGCGCGGGATATAGGCTTCGGGCTGGTAATAGTCGTAATAGCTGACGAAATATTCCACCGGGTTTTCGGGGAAGAAGGACTTGAACTCGCTGTAGAGCTGGGCGGCGAGCGTCTTGTTGTGCGCCAGGATCAGCGCGGGGCGCCCCGTGCGGGCGATGACCTGGGCCATGGTGTAGGTCTTGCCCGAGCCGGTGACGCCCAAGAGCACCTGGTCGCGCTCGCGCGCCTCCACACCCTTGACCAGATCGGCGATGGCGGTGGGCTGGTCGCCCGCCGGTTCATATTCGGAGACCAGCTTGAACTTGCGGCCGCCTTCGGATTTTTCCGGGCGGGCGGGGCGATGGGGCACGAAGGCGCTCATCGGCATGGCGACATAGGCGGGGTCTATGTTCGGGTCGGCGGCGATATTGGGCGCGGCCTGGATTGCCGCCTGGAACTTCGCCGTGTTGGCTTCGGCTTTGGCCGAGAGCTTCCCTTTGCCCTTGCGGGGCAGCATGCCGTTGTTGTGCGCCATGACGGCAATATAATGCGCCCGGCGGGATTTTGCAGGCTATCGGCCAGGTTCCAGCCTGATTATAAGCGGTTGGAACATATTGTTTTCGAGGCATGGCATGAAAATCTGGGCGGTGGCGCTGGTCGCTGTGGTGGTGGGCTGGTGCGGTTCCGCCGAGGCCGCGATTTCACCGGCCTGCCGGATGCTGGCCGACAGTTCCAACAGCGCCAACCTGGCCGCCCGGGGCGGCTTCATCAGCCAGTTCGAGGCCCGCGGCGAGCCCGCCAACGAGCAGGAAAAGCAGCAGCGCATCGCCGATGCGGCGGACGCGGTGCAGCTGTATGAAGCCGCGCGGCTGGCCTGTGCCGGGGGCGAGGATGCTGCCCCGCTGGCGGTGCTGGCGCGCGAGGTGGCCCCGCATATCGCGATGGTGGCGGCGGCGCTGGCGGGGGATGACTGCCTGCCGGTCCTCTCCATGGTGCAGAACCGGATGATGGAACTGGCGCGCGGGCTGGAAAGCGGCGCGGCTCCGCCCGAAATGCCGATGGTGCTGGGCGGATCGCTGGCGCTGAACGAGACGGTGCGCACATCGTGCAAGGGCGACGGCGCGCAACTGACGGCGCGGTTCGCCGAACAGGGCGAACAGCTGGCCAAGCTGTATGCCACCGTGGCCAAGTGCGGCCCCGCCCAGATGACCTATCACCAGATGCTGGAACAGGCCGCCAACACGGTGGCCGACCTGAGCGAGGCGGATTACGGCAGCTTCCTGCGCGACAGCTATGACCCGGCGCTGAAGGGCGTGCGCGAGGCGTGCGGCGATATCCTCAACACCGAGGTGGTGGACGCCAACGACAAGAAGATCCGCGACTTCGCCACGCTGAAGGCCGATGCCATCCGCGCGCGCGAGGCCTCGCGGCCCCAGCCGCTGGTCAAGCCCACCATCGTGACGCCGGGCGTGCCGCAGCCCTGATCAGACGCTGTCGAACCAGGTTTCGATGCGGCGGCGCATGGCGGCGTCGGGCATGGCGCCGCGGCCGGCGTTGAGATTGTCCAGCATGTAGTTGGGCAGGTCGGTGCCGGGGATCACCGCCGTCACCGCCGGGTGCGACAGGTTATATTTCAGGAAGAGCTGCGCGAAGCTGGTGCACTGGATGTCCTTCGCGAAGTCGGGCAGCGGCTTGCCCGCCACGCGCTTGAACATGGAGTTGCGGCCAAAGGGCAGGTTGGTGAGGACGGCGCAGCCATTGTCCTGCGCCAGGGGCAGCAGCAGCTTCTCGGCATCGCGGTCGCCCAGCGAATAGTTGATCTGGAAGAATTCCGGCTTCTCGCGGCGGATCACCTGGGCCAGCGCGTCATAGGCCGCGTCGAAGCTGGAGGTGATGCCGATATGGCGGCAATGGCCCGCCGCCTTCCATTCCTTCATCTGCGCGGTGGAGAAATTGGCGTCCGACACGTTCCAGGCCTGTTGCAGGTCCACGACAGTGGTGCGCAGGCGCTGGAAGGATTGCTTGAGCTCGGCCTCGGCCTGGGGGCGGGTGTCGCGGCTGGAGTATTTGGTCGCCAGGAACAGTTGCGGGCGCAGGTTGGTCTCGGCGGCGACCTGGCCGACATTGGCCTCGGCGGTGCCGTAGCTGGCGGCGGTGTCGATCAGGCTGCCGCCGCCCGCCACCAGGTGGCGCACCACCTGCTTGCGCAGTTCCAGCTTCTCGGCGTCGTTCTCCCATTCAAAGACCTGGCTGGTGCCGATGCCGACCACCGGCAGCATGAAGCCGGTCTGGGGCACGCGGCGCTTGAGGATGGGTGTCGGCGCCTGGGCGAAGGAAATACCGGGCAACGCGGCAACGGCGGCGGTGGCGGCAAGCAGGTCGCGGCGGGAAAGGGTCATGGAAAACTCCTGTTGGGGGGGCAGGGGAGCGGGGATGGGTCGGTGATTTTGGCTTGTGCGGCGGCGCGCTGCTCCTGCTGGCGGCCCAGGTAGAAACTGAGCGCCGCCCAGCCCAGCGAGATGGGGATCATCACCAGGGCGATGAACGGCACGCCCAGCGCCAGGGTGGTGTGCAGAAGCGTGAAGAGCCAGCCGGACAGCATGTCGGCGCCGCGAAAGACCACGCCGTCCACCACGTTCTTGGCCTTGTACTTGTCCTCGCGGTCGGCGGCGGTGAAGAGGATTTCGCGCGCGGGATTGGAGACGGCGAAGTTGGCGGTGCGCTGCGCCGCCTGGAAGATCATGATCGCCATCAGGGCGGGGGCCATGGCCAGCCAGCCAAAGCCGATGGCGAAGACGAAGGGCAGGAAGGCGGCGGCGGCCCCGGTGCCGAAGCGCTTGATCAGCCGCCCCGTCAGCGCCAGTTGCAGCAGGATCTGCAGCGCGCCCACCCAGATGTCGATGGTGGCGAAGATGCGGGTGCGCTCGCTCTCATCGGTGGTGGCGGCAGACACCACTTCGGCCTGCAGGAAATAGAGAATGGTGCCGCCCAGCGACAGCAGCGCCACCCAGGTGGCGATGCCGCGCAGATAGGAGCCGGTCAACACGGTGGCCAGCCCCTGGAAGGGATTGCCGCCGATGGCGGGCGGATTGGCGGGTGTGGTGTTGAAGCCCTGCGCCGCGCGGTTCAGGCGCAGCGAGGCGAAGAGCGCGCCTTCCAGCAGGAGCGCCGCCAGCAGGAACAGATGCACCACGCCCACCACATCCACCAGCTGGCGGGTGAGGATCGGACCGGCCAGCGCGCCCAGCGAGCCGCCCGCGGCGATGAAGCCATAGAGCCGCTTGCCCTGGTCGGAGCGGTAAAGATCGGACAGGTAGGACCAGAAGACCGACACCGCCATGACCGAGAAGACGGTGAGCCAGACGAAGAAGACCTGGGAGACGATGCGCTGGCCGATGCCCAGCGCCAGCAGCGCCCACATGATGAGGATGTTGGCGGTGAAGAAATGATAGACCAGCGGGATCAGCCGGGCGCGCGGCATGCGCGCCACCAGCCAGCCATAGAGCGGCGCCACCGCCAGCATGACGAAGAAGGTGGCGGTGAAGAGCCAGGGCAGGGCGCGGGTGCCGCCGGTGATGCCGGCATTGTCGCGCAGCGGCCGCAGCAGGGTGTAGGTGGCGAGGATCAGGAAGAAATAGGCGAAGGACCAGAGCAGCGCGCGCCGCTCCTCGCGCTTGACGTCCACCACCAGGGCCAAAAGCCGGTCCAGCATGTTCCCGCCTGCTATGTTTTTTATGACCAAATCCTAACCGCTGCATTGCGCTTGCGAAAGGTGTTGGGGCGCGCGATGTTTCGCGCCAACAGGGCGGATTCGCCACAATTTGGGCGTTTTTGACGCCGCGACGGAGAGACCATGCACCAGCGCAACCTGACCGAGAAGATCCTGGAAGGCATCCTGTTCAAGTCGCGCTGGCTCCTGGCGCCTTTCTATGTCGGGCTCGTGTTCTCGCTGTTCCTGCTGCTGGCGGCCTTCGTGGCGGAGCTGGCGCATTTCATGCCGCAACTGCTCGACCCGCTGCACATCGATCCCGAACAGGTGATCCTGGCGGTGCTGTCGCTGATCGACCTGTCGCTGGCGGGCAACCTGGTGGTGATCGTGATCTTCTCCGGCTACGAGAATTTCGTCTCCAAGATCAATGTCGAAAATGCGGAGGACCGGCCAAGCTGGATGGGGACACTGGATTTCTCGGGCCTGAAGATGAAGCTGATCGGCTCGATCGTGGCGATCTCGGCGATCTCGCTGCTGCGCGCCTTCATGGAATTGACCGATGCGCGCGCCACGGTGGATGAAAGCAAGATGTACTGGATGCTGATCCTGCACCTGACCTTCGTGGGCTCGGGCCTGATCTTCGCCGCGATGGATTATATCGGCAACCGCGCCGACCCCCACTAGAACAGCGCGCTGAAAAAAGAAGAAGGCCGCGCAACCGATGCTGCGCGGCCTTTTGATTTCTATGGCGCGAGGGATTTTGGGATCTCGGCAGAAGGCCGCGCGGAGCGTACC
>JAEZBK010000076.1 GCA_023427355.1 Pseudomonadota bacterium | reverse complement strand
GGCCGAAAGCCTGGGCGTGGATCCGCGCCCCTTCCTGGTGGCGGTCATGATGGCGGCCAGCGCCGCCTTCGCCACGCCCTTCGGCTACCAGACCAATGTGCTGGTCTATGAGATGGGCCGCTATCGCTACATGGATTTCGTGCGGGTGGGACTGCCGCTCAACATCGTCACCTTCGCGGCGGCGATCCCGGCGATCCTTTACTTCTTCCCGCTGTAGGACAAAGGCGCGGACGCCAGCAAAGCGCCCGCGCCTGCCGCTACTGCATCAGGCCGCCCGACCGCGCCTGCACGCTCTGGAAGACGCTTTCCAGCGTCTCCGGGCTGCCCGTGAACAACTGCTTGGGCGGCGTGGCCCGCGACAGCATCTGGCGATAGATCATGTCGGCCTGGTTCATGTTGAGCGCCAGGCCCGCCATGTATTGCAGCCGCATGTCATAATCGTGGTTGATCTGCGCATCCTTCAGCCAGTCGGCCAGGTCGCGGTCATTGCCCGCATACGAGGTGAACAGCGTCAGGCCCGACGGGATGGCGCCGCTCTGCAGCGATTCCACGACCGGCGCGAAGGCCGGGCTGGCCAGCTTGGCGTTGATCGCATCCAGATCGATCTTCTGGTCCGCTTCCTTCTGGCCGACCAGCACCACGTCATAGCCCTGCCCGCCATTGTTGTTGGCGAAAACCATGCCGCCGGGGAAGACCTCGAAGAAAGTCGCGATCTGGCTCTTCACCGACGCTTCGTCGCTTTCATACAGCGGTACCCACTGGGTGACGATGCCGCCCGGATTGAGGCGCGCCTTCACCATCTCGAAATAGTCGCGCGAATAGAGCGCGGCGCTGCCCTTCACGAAGGGATGAATCGGGTCCGAGGTGATGATGTCGAATTTTTCCTCGGCCGTGCGCATGAAGTGCCGGCCATCGTCATAGATGATCTGGGTGCGCTTGTCCTGGGCGACGCGGTAATTCTCGTCGCCGAACCATTGGGTGGTGGTGGGCGGGATCAGCGGCTCCAGCTCCACCACCACGATGCGCTTGACGCTGTCATAGCGGGTGAAGCTGCCCGAGGTGACGCCGGCACCAAAGCCCACGATCAGCACCGACTTGGGATCCTTGTGCATCAGGGCCGGGATATGGCCCAGCATGCGCTGCAGGCGCATGTCCATGCCCAGGCTCGATGCCTCGACCTTGCCGGAGACATGGAACTGCCGTGCGCCATTGGCATTCCAGCGCGAGATCGCGATGGAGGAATTGCGGCCCTCGCCCGTGTAGAGAATGGTCGAATAGCCGATCTCGCTGGCCATGCGGCGGCCATAGGCGATCAGTTCACCCGGCACCGGCGCGATCTTCAGCCCGCCATAGGCCAGCGCGCAGACGGCCAGCGTCAGCACGATCGAACGGCCCCATTTGTCTTCCTTCAGCACCACCGGCAGCAGCATCACCAGGCCGCCCAGCACGGTGACGGCCAGCAGCAGGCGCTGGCTGCCCACCGCGCCCAGCATCGGCACCAGCACCAGCGACACCAGCAGCGCGCCGGCAATGGCGCCCAGCGTGTTGGCGGCATAGACGCCGCCTACCGTGCGGCCCGGATCGCGGCCCGCGCGCGCCGCGCCGAAGGCCAGCGGGAAAGCCGCACCCCAGGCGATCAGCGGCGGCAGCATCGCCCAGAAGGACCGCACCAGGTCTATCTGGAAGGTGAAGCGCGGCCCGGACGACAGGAGCGGGTCCACCGGCCAGAAAGGCAGGCTGTAGGAAATGGCCCAGGCGGTCCAGCAGATGCCGGCCGAGGCAAAAATCAGACACCAGCCCAGCGCATGGCGCGGCTGCACCCGCGCCACGATCAGCGAGCCCAGCGCCGTGCCGATGGCAAGGCCGATCAGGAAAACGCCCAGGATGATGGAAAAGGCATAGACGGTCGCGCCGTACATCAGGCCCATCAGGCGGGTCCAGACGATCTGCGCACCCATGGCGGACGCGCCAGAGCAGGCGATGGCGATCAGCACCGGCCAGTCGCGCTTGGTGTCCTCGCCCGCATTCTCCGACGGCTCCGACACCTGGCTCACGCTTTCGCCCCGCGCCAGCAGGAAGCTCAGGGCGGCCACACCCAGGTTCAGCGCCGCCGCCACCGCGGTGGCGACATAGATGTCATACACGCGCATCAGGTAGAAACCGGCGACCAGCGAACCGCACACCGCGCCCAGGGTGTTGGCGCCATACAGCAGCCCCCACCAGGACGCGTTGCGGCTGTCGCCCTTGGCCCAGCGCACGATGGCGGGCAGCGACGCGCCCATCAGGATGGTGGGCGGCAGCAGGCAGATGGCGGCGCAGATGGCGCGCAGCACCATGCCCGGCGCACCCGAATGGGCGCCCGCCACATAGAGCACGTCCACCAAAGGGATCAGCACAAGCTGTAACAGGCCGAACAGGGCGATGCCCGCCTCGATCACGGCATAGACCATGATGGGATGCATCCGCGTGCGCGGCAGGAAGCGCGGCAGCGCATAGGAGCCGATGCAAAGACCGCCCATGAAGGTGGCCAGCAGGATACCCAGCGACACGGCGGTGGAGCCGATGGCGAGCGTCAGCATCTGGTACCAGACGATTTCGTAGATCAGCGCCGCCGTGCCCGAACCGGCGAAAAGAATGAGCAGCAGGAAACGCTGAAGATCGAGGCCCGAGGCCGTGCTGGTATTCGTGGACATGATGCTCCCTCACGCTCCTCGTTCTTCCGGGAGCTTGCTGGCCGTTCCTTAGCACAGCGATTGCGGCCAGATGTGGCCTTGGCG
>JAEZBK010000025.1 GCA_023427355.1 Pseudomonadota bacterium | reverse complement strand
CCCTATGTGCGCGCCGATACGGTGGGCCGGGGCTGGGTCGGCGACGCAGCCTTCCTGGATGGTGTCGCGCTGGCGGGCATCCTGCCGACGCCGCTGGTGATCTTCGCGACGTTCGCCGGCTATATCGCAGGCGGCTGGAGCGGGGCGCTGGCGATAACCGCGGGCATCTTCCTGCCGGCCTTTGGCTTCTCCCTGGTCTTCTTCGAGCGGCTGGAGGCGATCGCCGAACATCCGCTCCTGCACCGCTTCCTGGCCGGCATCGCCGCCGCCGTGGTCGGCACCATCAGCGTGACGCTGATCCAGCTTGGCTCGTCAACGGCGATGCGCGTGGAAGCGCCCTTGCCGGCCATGGCGATCTTCGCCGTTGCGCTTGTCATCGTCTGGCGCGTGCGCAGCCCCCTGGCCGCACCAGCTGCGCTGCTGCTGGGCGCTGCCGCAGGCTATTTCCTGACTGCGTGAGGCTCTTGGGCCGGCCTCCCGGATATGATATTACTCAGACAATAATGACGGCAGCCAAACACAAACCTTGGCGCGCACGGACAAGGCAAGAACATGCGGGAGGGTTTTCATGCGGGCATCCTTGTTGGCAGGCACGGCGGCCATCGTGATGGCAACCATGGCAGCAACCTCCATGGCTGAGGCGGCAACGGCGACCCGTGCCGCCTTCGGCACCATCCCCGGTGGTCAGACGGTCGAAGCGGTGACGCTGACCAATGGCCGCGGCACCACCATCCGGGTCATCACCCTGGGCGCGGGCATCCAGTCGGTGATGCTGCCGGACCGCAATGGCAAGGTGGACGATGTGTCGCCCGGCTATGACACGGCGGCCGAATATGTCGCCAAGCCGCAATATCTGGGCGTGTCGGTCGGCCGCTACGCCAACCGCATCGCCAAGGGGCAGTTCACGCTGAACGGCGCCAGCTATCAGCTCGCGGCGCAGAATAACGGCCAGCATCTGCATGGCGGTCTTTCGGGCTTCGACAAGAAGCTGTGGCGTATCGAGAATGTCGTCGCCAGCGGCGCCAATGCCAGCGTCACCATGCGCTACACCAGCCCCGATGGCGAGGAAGGCTATCCCGGCACGCTCCAGGCCTCGGTGACCTATGCGCTGAACGACCAGAACGAGTTCTCCGTCACCTACGGCGCCACCACCGACAAGCCCACCATCGTCAACCTGACCAACCACAATTTCTGGAACATGGGCGGGATCAATTCGGGCCGCGGCATCGAAGGCCAGCTGCTGACCCTGCACGCCGCGCGCTATACGCCGGTGGACAATGTCCTGATCCCCACCGGCGCCCTGACCGATGTGCGCGGCACGCCGTTCGACTTCCGCAGCCCCGCCCTGATCGGCCCACGGGTGCGCGATGCACGCGATCCGCAGATCGTGATCGGGCGCGGCATCGACCATAATTACGTGATTGACGGGGCCGCCAACACGCTGCGCCGCGCCGCGCGTCTGGAAGACCCGGTGTCCGGCCGCGTGATGGAATTGTCCGTCACCGCGCCGGGCGTGCAGGTCTATACCGGCAATTTCATGGACGGCACGGTCAGCGGCAAGGGCCGCATCCTGCGCATGACCGATGCCATCGCGCTGGAGCCGCAGGTCTTTCCGGATACGCCCAACCAGCCCGCTTTCGGCTCGGCACGGCTTGATCCGGGCCAGACCTATTCCAACCGCTTTGTCTTCCGGTTCTCGGTGGCGCGCTGATCAGGACCAGGCGAACGGTTCGACCGTGACGCGGGCGCCCAGCAGGAAGGCGTCCGCGACATGGGCAAAGGGCGTGAAATCGGCATCCGACTGCCGCGCTGCCAGCAATTGCGCAAAGCGGCGATAGAGCGCCGTATATTCCGGCTCATCGCCCACGGCCACAGCCGCGCCATCCACCGCCATTTGTGACGCACCCATGGAAAGGGTCAGCGCACCCTGGTCCGTCTCGATCACGATGTCCCAGGTCTGCGGACCTTTCTGGTCGAAATCGAAGGCCACCGTCACGGGGGCATCGCCGCTGCGATATTCCAGGTCAGCCGCGATAGGCGCGTCGCGGCCTTGCGGGAAACGCAATTCGGCCGTTTGCAGCAGAAGCGGCTGCGGCAGCAACGCCGTGATCACCGACAGCGCATTGATCCCCGGATCGACCACGCCGATACCCGGACTCCAGATCCACTCCTGGCCCGGATGCCAGACGCGCACATCTTCCTTCCAGGTGATCGCGGCCCGGCGAACGGCCTTGCCCTGGAGCCACGCCCGGGCCGGGGCGACGGCGGCGGCATCGCGCGAATGCCAGCTTTGATAAAACACCGTGCCCTCAGCCTTCGCACGCGCAGCAAGATCGTGCGCCTGGATCAGGCTGGCCGCAGGCGGTTTTTCGTTCAGGACAGCCAGACCCAATCCGATGGCGGCCATGGCGAGCGCATGACGCGCCGCAGGGGGCGTACACAGCGCGACAGCCCGCACATCGGGCATGGCGGCACACATTTCTTCCAGGGTGCGAAAATTGGGAATGCCCGGCAATTCCGCATCCGGCAGGGTCACGGCCGCTGCCAGGATGAAATCCGGCGATGCGGCGATGGCCGGCACATGCTGGTCGCGGGCAATCTTGCCGCCACCGACAATGGCGATGGAAATACTCATGACGATCCCCGGTCCTGCCTTGCGCCGATGCGAGGCGTCCCTAATACTCCAGCAAATGTCTGAGTAATAGACCCGTCAAGGGCAACAGGGGGAAACATGGCAGGCGCACCAATTCTCGGAACCGGGCCGGCATCGCCGGGCGGCATCGGCCGCGGCCAGGGCTTCATCCTGTGCATGCTGGCCAGCCTCTTCTTCATGTGGGGCTTCCTGTCGGTGCTGCAGGATATCCTGGTGCCGCACCTGCGCGCCATTTTCGAGCTTTCCTATTTCCAGTCCATGCTGGTGCAGTTCTTCTGGTTCGGCGCCTACTTCGTCATGTCGATGCCGATGGCGTTTCTCTTGCAGCGCATCGGCTACCAGAAATCGCTGGTCACCGGCCTTGTCATGATGGCGGTGGGTGCGCTGCTGCTGGTGGGCGCGGGCCGCATCGCCAATTTCGAGGCGCACCTGGTTGCGCTCTTCCTGCTGGCCTCGGGCGTGGCGCTGCTGCAGGTCGCTGCCAATCCCTATGTGGCGGTGATCGGCTCCGCCCAAAGCGCGCCCGCGCGCCTCAACCTGGTGCAGGCGATGAACAGCACAGGCTCAGCGCTGGCGCCGCTGTTCGGCGCCTGGCTGATCCTGGGCCGCACCACCAGCGGCACCTCGCATACCGCCGCCGTGCTGACCGAAGCGGAAAAGCTGGCCGACGCCCGTTCGGTCGAACTGCCCTATATCGGCATCGCCATCGTGCTGCTGATCCTGGCGGCGATCTTCGCCAAGCTGAAGCTCCCCGACCTGGGAGCCGCCACCCGCCGCGTCAACCGCGAGGAGCGCAAGAAGCTCTCGCTGTGGAACCACAAGAACCTGGTGTGGGGCGTGCCCGCCATCTTCATGTACCTGATCGCCGAGATCGGCATCGGCGCCCTGTTCGTCAGCCTGATCACCAGCCCGCAGATCACCGGCATGACCGCGGCCGAAGCCGGCGGCGTGCCGCTGTTCTCGCTGTGGTTCTGCATGGCCATTGGCCGCTTCGCGGGCGCATGGCTGATGACCCGCATGGCGGCGGAACGTCTTCTGGCGGGCTGCGCCATCGGCGCTTTCCTGTTCCTGATGTTCGTCAGCGTCTCCAGCGGGCCGGTCGTGATGTATGTGCTGATCCTGGTGGGGCTGTTCCACTCCATCATGTTCCCCACCATCTTCACCCT
>JAEZBK010000238.1 GCA_023427355.1 Pseudomonadota bacterium | reverse complement strand
GTGGCCATGGTCACCGCCAGCCACAATGAAAATGGCTGGACCGGGGTGAAAATGGGTGCCCAGCGTCCGCTGACGTTCGGACCCGATGAGATGACCCGTTTGAAGCAGATCGTGCTGGACGGCGCGTGGAAGGAACGGTCCGGCGGCTCCTATGTGGCCGTGCCGGATATGCGCGAAACCTATCTGCAGGACGTTACAAAGGGCATCCGCCTCTCGCGTCCCATCAAGGTCGTCGCCGCCACCGGCAACGGCACTGCGGGCGCCTTCGCGCCTGAAGCCCTGCGCCGCATCGGCGCCGAGGTGATCGCGATGGACAACGAGCTCGACTTTACATTTCCCAAATACAACCCGAACCCCGAGGACATGCATATGCTGCATGCCATGGGGGATGCGGTGAGGGCGTCTGGCGCCGACCTCTGCCTGGGCTTTGATGGCGATGGCGACCGCTGCGGCGTGGTGGATGACCAGGGCCATGAAATCTTCGCTGACAAGATCGGCGTGCTGTTGGCGCGCGACCTGTCGAAGGCGTTCCCCAATCCGCAATTCGTCGTGGATGTGAAATCCACCGGTCTCTATCTCACCGATCCGGTGCTGAGGGAGCGTGGTGTGAAGACCGATTACTGGAAGACGGGCCATTCCTACATCAAGCGCCGCACCAGCGAGCTGAAAGCGCTGGCGGGTTTCGAGAAGTCGGGTCACTTTTTCTTCAACGCGCCGATCGGCAAGGGTTATGACGACGGCATCGTCGCGGGCATCGCGGTGCTGCAGATGCTGGATCGCGCGGGCGGACAGAAGCTGTCCGAACTCTATGCCGGTCTGCCGAAGACCCATGGCTCGCCGACCATGGCGCCCGAATGTCCCGATGACAAGAAATACAAGGTGGTCGAGGCGCTGGTGCAGGATTTCACCGCCCTCAAGGACAAGGGCCAGAGCCTTCTTGGCCAGAAGATCGCCAGTGTCGTCACCGTCAATGGCGTGCGCGTGACGCTGGAAGACGGCACCTGGGGACTGGTCCGCGCCTCCTCGAACAAGCCTTCGCTGGTCGTGGTGGTGGAAAGCCCGGTTTCGGAAGAGAAGATGCGCGCCATGTTCGCCGAGATTGACGGCCGCCTGTCCCGCTTCCCCGAAGTGGGCGAATACGACCAGAAAATCTAGTTGGACTCCAGCCCGTCCAGCAGCGCGGCATGAAAGCGCGCTGGGCCCTGGATTTGCGGCGAATGGCCCATGTCGGCAAAGCGCACCAGCTTTGTGCGGGGAATGCGTTTCGCCGCAGCCGCGCTCATGGCGGGAAAATCGCCCGTCACCACGCCCGGCGGCGTGCGATTGCTGCGGCCCGTCGTGTCCTTGTCGCCTATCATCAGCAGCACAGGCATGGAAAGCCGTTCCAGTTCATACACCACTGGCTGGGTGGCGATCATCTGTGACGTGAGCGCGCTGTTCCAGGCCACGATCTCCTTGCCCGGTCCACGAAACATCCCGGCCTGCATCTCGACCCATTTGTCGTATTCGGGCTTCCAGATTCCGTTGTAATAGACACTTTGCTGGTAGCTTTTGATGCTGGCGGCAGTGGTGTTCAACGCGGCTTTGTAGCTTTCGTCCACGCTGGCCCAGGGAACGCCCTTGGCGCGGCCATCCTCCAGTCCCAATGGGTTGACCGAAACCAGTTGCTCCGTCATGTCCGGAAAGGTGAGCGCGAAGCGCGTCGCCAGCATGCCGCCCATGGAATGGCCCATCACCGTCACGCGGGGCAGGTCCAGCGCTTGCAGCAGGCTGCGCGTGTTCGCCGCCAATTGCTCGAAGGAGTATTGGTAATTCCGCGGTTTGGTGGATTTGCAAAATCCCACCTGGTCCGGCGCGATGACGCGATAGCCAGCGCCGGTCAGCGCCGCAATGGTGCCTCCCCAGGTGGCGGCACAGAAATTCTTCCCATGCAGCAGCACCACGGTCCGGCCATTGGCGCGAACCGGGCGCACATCCATGTAAGCCATCTCCATCGCAATCTTCTGCGAGGTGAGGCGGTGAATCTGGACCGGATGAGGATAATCGAAGCCTTCCAGCCGCGCGCCATAAATCGGGCCGACCTGCGCCAGCGCAGGCGTGGCCATCAGCATCAGCAGCGCCAGTACGCTTCTCATGCCGCTTCGCGGGCCGGGCGCACCATCGCCAGCGCCTCGCGCAACACGGCGATCCCCGCGCCGTCGCGTACCGCATTCTCGCTCAGGTGACGGCGGAACTGTCGTGCGCCCGGCCGTCCGTTGAACAGGCCCAGCATCGGCTTGATCAGCGTATGCAGGCGCATGCCAGATGCCAGCGCTTCCTCGACATGGCTGCAATAAGCTGCCACTGCGTCGTCCAGCACCACCGCCGCGCCACCGAAGATGCGTTCATCCACCTGTGCCAGCAGCGCCGGGTTCTGGTAAGCGGCGCGGCCCAGCATCACGCCGTCCACATGGCGCAGATGGGCCTCCGCCTGCTCCAGCGTCTCGATGCCGCCATTGATGACGATGGTCAGATGGGGATTTTCCCGTTTCACGCGATGGACAAGGTCGTGATCCAGCGGCGGTACATCGCGATTTTCCTTGGGGGAAAGGCCCGCCAGCCAGGCCTTGCGCGCATGAATGGTGAAATGTGTCACCCCCGCCTCGGCGCACCCCTTGACCAGCGCGCGCAGTGACACTTCAGGATCCTGCTCATCCACACCGATGCGGCTCTTCACCGTCACGGGCACGGACACGGCCTGCCGCATCGCCGCCATGCACTCGGCCACCAGCACCGGTTCGCGCATCAGGCATGCGCCGAAGCGCCCTGACTGCACCCGGTCGGACGGACAGCCGACATTCAGATTGACCTCATCATAGCCGAAATCCTCCGCGATCCTGGCGGCCTGTGCCAGCTTCGCCGGATCGCTGCCCCCCAGTTGCAGCGCCAGCGGATGTTCGCAAGGCGCAAAGCCCAGCAGGCGCTTGCGGTCGCCATGCAGCACCGCTTCGGCGGTGACCATCTCGGTATAAAGCAGCGCATGCCGCGTCAGGGCGCGATGCAGCACACGGCAGGGACTGTCCGTCCAGTCCATCATCGGGGCGACGGAAAAACGATGCGGCGAAATTTCCGGCGTCACTGGCGAATCGCCCAGAAGGCGCGTGTCTCGCCATTGCGCGAACTGAAGCCGAAGCCGCCCGTGTTGCCCTGCGCAGCCGATGCCGAGGCCGGCGTCACCGACGCGATGGTCACGTCGAACACCATCGCCTGCTCCGGCGGCACGATGCCGTTGCCGCTCCCCTTGGCGCCAAACGCCAGTG
>JAEZBK010000236.1 GCA_023427355.1 Pseudomonadota bacterium | reverse complement strand
CTCTTATTATGCCTGCATGGACACCGCGCAGGATGACGATATCCGCGATTTCCAGGACCGTGGCCGCCTGGCCTATGATTATCCGCCGCCGCCGGTTTATGCGCCGGTCTATCCGGCGCCCTATTATGCCCCTTATCCCCGGGCCTATGGCCCCAGCTTCGGCTTCAGCTTTGGGTTCGGCCCCAGCTATCGCAGCTATTACGGTCCGCCGCGCTATCGCCGCGGCTGGCGCTAAGGGTCGCACCCCGGCCACCCCGCCATCTTTGCGCCATGACGGCGGGGATTGTATGGTCCCCGCCGCATTCTTTGACGCCAGATGAGCCGATGCCGCCCAAAGCCAATCCTGCCAAGCTCAATGCCCTGCAACTGAAGACCCTGACCCTGTTGCAGGTGATCGCCCGCATTCCGGGCAATGCCCGGCAGGATGCGGACGGCACGCTGCACATCCTGCAGTTCCCGCACGCCCATGGGGATCATTTCCACCTGGGCGATTTCACGGTGCGGGGCAGCGACGCCACAGGGCTGGAGAATGAAGCGGTGTGGAACGCACTGGCGCGCAAGGGCATGGTCAAGGCCGAATATCCCCACGCCATCGCGATGACCCCCGATGGGCTGTCCTACGACACCGGGATTGCCGACCAGATCCTGCATCGCGGAGGCCACTGATCCCATGTCGCCCAAGAAGCGTCGCCGCCTGTGGTTTGCCGCCGCCATCGTGGCGGCGGGCGGCGTGGGCGCCTGGCTGATCACGCTGGCGATCGGCGAAAACACCATGTATTTCCAGAGCCCCACCGAGGTTGCCGCCAAGAGCGTGCAGCCGGGCGTCGCCTTCCGCCTGGGCGGGCTGGTGGCGGACAAGAGCATCCGCCAGGGCACGGGCGCGGAAGTGCGTTTCATCGTCACAGACGGCAAGGGTTCCGTGCCGGTCGAGTTCCATGGCGTGCTGCCGGCACTGTTCCGCGAAGGCCAGGGCGTGGTCGCCACCGGTGCGCTGAACGAGACAGGCACCTTCATGGCCAATGAAGTGCTGGCCCGCCATGACGAGAAATACATGCCGCCCGAAGTGGTGGACGCGCTGAAGAAAAGCGGCGAGTGGCAAAGGACGCAGTAGCATGATCGCCGAACTGGGCCAGCTGTCGCTCGCCTTCGCACTGGCCCTGGCGCTGGTGATGGCCAATGCCGGACTGGTGGGGGCGCAGGCACAGGCCGACACGGCGCGGCGCATCGCCGGGGGCGCGACGCTGGGCATGTCGGTGTTCTGCGTGCTGGCCTTCGGCGCCCTGACCTGGGCGTACCTGGTATCGGATTTTTCGATCAACACGGTGGCGAGCAATTCCACCACCTTGCAGCCCTTGTTCTACAAGATCGCCGCGGTGTGGTCGAACCATGAAGGTTCGATGCTGCTGTGGATGCTGGTGCTGGCGGTTTACAGCGGCGGCATCGTGCTGGCGGGGCGCGGCGGACCGCGCCTGACATCGGCGGCGCTGGGCGTGATGGGCCTGCTGTCGGCGGCCTTCCTGCTCTTTATCCTCTTCACCTCCAGCCCCTTCACGCGGATTGATCCGCCGGTCTTCGAGGGCGTTGGCCTCAATCCGCTGTTGCAGGACCCGGGCGCGGTGATGCATCCGCCCATGCTCTATCTGGGCTATGTGGGCCTGGCTGCGGCGTTCTCGTATGCCGCGGCGGCGCTGATCCTGGGCGATCCGGCGCAGAGCGACAGTTGGGTCGCGGCGGCGCGGCCCTTCATCATGGTGGCCTGGATCACCCTGACCATCGGCATCGCGCTGGGAAGCTGGTGGGCCTATTACACGCTGGGCTGGGGCGGCTTCTGGTTCTGGGATCCGGTCGAGAACGCTTCTTTGATGCCCTGGCTGGTGGCGACCGCGCTGGTGCACAGCGCCATGGCCACCGAGGCGCGCGGCGCCTTCCGCACCTGGACGCTGCTGCTGGCGATCACCGGCTTTTCGATGTCGCTGATCGGCACCTTCCTGGTGCGTTCGGGCGCGATCACATCGGTGCATGCCTTTGCCTCCGATCCGGCGCGCGGCCTGTTCATCCTGGTGATGACCGTGCTGGCCATTGGCGGGGCGCTGGCGCTGTTCGCCTGGCGCGCGCCCAAGCTCAGGACCGGCGTGCCGTTCCACCCGGTCAGCCGCGAGACGACGCTGCTGCTGAACAATGTGCTGCTGATGGCGGCGCTGGCGGTGGTGTTCGTCGGCACGCTTTATCCCATGGCGCTGGACGCCCTGACCGGCCAGAAGATCACGGTCGGCCCGCCCTTCTTCGCGATCTTCTTCGGCCCGCTTTTCGTGGCGCTGATGGTTCTGGTGCCGTTCGGCCCGCGCCTGCCCTGGCGCGGCGGCGACCTGAAGACGGCGGCGCGTGCGCTGGCGCCCGCTGCCGGCATCGCCGCAGTGGCAGGCATCACCGCGCTGGCCATCGCCAGCCCCAAATCGGCGGCGGGCATCGGCTCCTTCGCCGTGGCGGGCTGGCTGATCGGCTCCAGCGTGATCGAGATCGTCCGGCGCAAGGGCGCGCGGGCCGCTGCCTTCGCGGCCGCCATCGCCCATGCCGGGCTTGGCGTGTCGCTGATGGGGGTTGCGGGCACGGTGGTATGGCGCAGCGAGGCGCTGGTGGTGATGGGCCCCGGCGATACGCTGAATGTCGGGCCTTATACCTTGCGCTTCGACGGCGTCGCGCATCGCGAAGGCCCCAACTTCACCAGCAATCGCGCCACCATCGCGATCATGGACGGCAACCGCGTGACCGGTGTGATGAACCCGGAGCAGCGCATCTTCACCGCCGAGCGGCAGGACATCAGCTATACCGCCATCCGCACCACCGGCATCCGCGACCTGTACCTGGCGCTGGGCGATGATCGCGGCCAGGGCCGCTGGACGTTGCGGGCCTATGTTTCGCCGTTGGCGCCGCTGATCTGGATCGGCGCCATCGTCATGGCGCTGGGCGGCATGCTCAGCCTGCTGCGCCGGGTGCGTGCGCGTGTGTCCAGGCCGGCCGCGGATGCGGCGATGCAGGCCGCGCAATGAGGCGGCTGGGCGCGCTGCTGACGGTGGGACTGCTGGTGCTGTCGCCCCTGTCGGCGCTGGGGCAGGCGGTGCCGGCCGAGGGCCGCTTCGCCGATGCGGCGCAGGAAGCGCGGGTGCACAACCTGCAACGGCAACTGCGCTGCATGGTCTGCCAGGGCCAGAGCATTGACGAATCCGACGCGCCCCTGGCGCAGGATCTGCGCCGCCTGGTGCGCGAGCAGATCGCGGCGGGCAAGAGCGATGCCGAGATCCTGGAATATGTGCACGCCCGCTATGGCGACTTCGTATTGATGAAGCCGCCGGTCCAGACCCATACGCTGATGCTGTGGCTGGCCCCCCTGCTGGTGCTGGGCGCGGGCGGCGCGGTGGCCTGGTTCGTGATTGCCCGCGCCCGGACGTTGCCGGACACCGGGGAACCGGGCGATATCGCCTGAAAATTGCGAATAATTAATCTTCAAGATATGGTTCGGAAAGGGCCGCGTATTATTTAATACGTGGCTGGGAAACGGAATTTTGCGCCCCATCAGGAGCCCCAACACCATGTCCGACGACAAGAAGACCCCGATTTTCAAGCTGACCCGCCGCCACCGCCAGGCGCTGGCCATGGGCACCGCCGCCACCGTTCTGGTGGTCGGCCTGGGTGCCTTCGGCATGCTGCCCCAGGTTCGTGGCCTGCAGCCCGCCGCCGATACGGCCCCGGTGCAGCTTGCCCAGAACAATGCGGCCCGCCCGGCCAACCCCCGCGTGCTGCCTTCGACGGGCACACCCTTCAGCTTCGCCGACCTGGTGGAGCGCGTCAGCCCCGCCGTGGTCACCATCCGCTCCGAGGGCGTGACGCGCCAGGCCGAGGCCGGCGGGCGCGGCCTGGAAGACCTGCCGCCCCAGTTCCGCGACTTCTTCGAGCGTTTTGGCCAGGGACAGCAGCCGCAACAGCCGCGCCGTTCGGTCAGCGCCGGATCTGGCTTCATCATCGATCGCGCGGGTTTCATCGTCACCAACAATCATGTGATCGAAGGCGCCAGCAAGATCACCGTCGTGCTGCCCGACGATCGCGAATTCATCGCCAAGCTGATCGGCACCGACGCGGCCACCGACGTGGCGCTGCTGAAGATCGAAAGCAAGACGCCGCTGGCCAGCGTGGATTTCGGCAATGACCGCACCCTGCGCGTCGGCGACTGGGTCGTGGCGGTGGGCAATCCCTTCGGTCTTTCGAACACCGTGACGGCTGGCATCGTCTCGTCGCTGGGCCGCGACCTGGGCCCGCGCGGCGGCGGCAACAGCCAGTATAATGACTTCATCCAGATCGATGCGCCGATCAACACCGGCAATTCCGGCGGCCCGACCTTCGACCTGCGTGGCCAGGTGGTGGGCATGAATTCGATGATCTTCTCGCCGTCGGGCGGCAGCGTCGGCATCGGCTTCGCCATCCCGGCGACCACGGTGCAGGATGTGGTGGCCCAGTTGAAGCAGCATGGCCGCGTCAGCCGCGGCTATCTGGGCGTGCAGGTGCAGCAGGTGACGCCGGACCTGGCCGCCGCCATGGGCCTGAAGGAAGGTTCGAAGGGCGCGCTGGTTGCCAGCGTCGTGGCCGATGGTCCGGCCGCCAAGGCGGGCTTCCAGCAGGGCGACATCATCACTGCCATCAATGGCCAGCAGGTCGAGGACAATACCGACCTGACCCGCAAGGTGGCATTGGTCGCCGCCGGACAGTCGGCGACCTTCGCCGTCAACCGCCAGGGCAAGGCCGTGGAGGTGAAGGCGACGATGGGCCTGCGTCCGTCCGAGCAGCAGCTTGCCTCCAACAGCACGCCTGCGCCGCAGAACCAGCCGGCCCAGCCCGGCGGCAGCGCCATGGGCATGGGCCTGGCGCCGCTGACGCCGCAGGCGCGCCGCGCCCGCCAGCTCGATGACAATGTCTCGGGCGTGGTGATCACGCGCGTGGATCCGGACAGCAACGCCGCCGAGCAGGGCCTGCAGCCCGGCGACGTGGTTCTGAAGATCAACAATCGCGACATCGCCAATGTCGGCGACGTCCAGAACGGCATTGCCGAAGCGCGCCGGGCCGGCCGCAAGAGCGTGCTGCTGCTGGTGGCGCGCGCGCAAGGCCAGACAGGCTTTGTGGCGGTCGAGATCGGCAACGCCTGACATGATGGCGGCGGGGGGGGAAACCGCCGCC
>JAEZBK010000176.1 GCA_023427355.1 Pseudomonadota bacterium | reverse complement strand
AGTCTGGGGCGAGGGCAGGAACGTGACTTCCGTTCCCTTGCGGCCCGGTGCATCGGCCACCACCTTCAGCGGCGCCACGGCATCGCCATGGCGGAACTGCATATAGTGCTCCTTGTCGTTTCGCCAGATGCGCAGATCCAGGAACTCGGACAGCGCATTGACCACCGATACGCCCACGCCATGCAGGCCGCCGGAAACCTTGTAGGCGTTCTGCTCGAACTTACCGCCGGCATGAAGCTGGGTCATGATGACCTCGGCGGCGGAAACGCCTTCCTCCTTGTGGATGTCGGTGGGAATGCCGCGGCCATTGTCGCGCACGGTGCACGACCCATCGGGGTTCAGCGCCACGTCAATGCGGTCCGCATGGCCGGCCAGCGCCTCGTCAACCGCATTGTCCACCACCTCATACACCATGTGGTGCAGGCCCGACCCGTCATCGGTGTCGCCGATATACATGCCAGGGCGCTTGCGCACCGCATCCAGCCCCTTCAGGACCTTGATGCTTTCGGCGCCATATTCGTTGTTGTTCACGGCGGGTTCTGCCATGGCTTACTCCTGACGCATGAACTGGCCGTCCTCGACCAGGAAGATTTCGGCGTTCTTGTTCCAACCTTCGAAAAGGGACAGGTCGGTGCCCGTCATCCAGGCCTGGGCTGACAGGGCGTGGATTTCGGCAAACAGGGCATTCCTGCGCCGTGCATCCAGATGGGCGGCGATCTCGTCGAGCAACAGCAGCGGCGCAAGGCCGTCGCGGGCGCGCGACAGTTCGCGCGCATCGGCCAGGATGATCGAAATCAGCAGCGCCTTCTGCTCGCCGGTGGAGCAGTCATGCGCATCGGCCCGCTTTACGGTATGCCGCACCAGCAGGTCGGTGGTATGCGGACCATGGGCCGTGCGTCCGGCCTCGGCATCGCGGATGCGGCTGGCGGCAAACGCAGCGCGCATGGCGTCGGGCGACGACAGGTGCAGTTCGTCACTCAGCGCCAGCGCGGCTGCCGGGAATTCGCCGACATGCTCGGTCAGCGCACGGGACAGGCGCTCCACCGTGGCGGCGCGCGCCATGGCGATGGCGAAACCTGAGTCCGCCATTTCATTCTCCAGCCCCTCAAGCCAGGCGGGATCGCGCGGGCCATATTTCAGGAGACGCGCACGCTCGCGCATGGCGGTTTCATAACGGGTGGAATGGCGCGCATGGGCGGGCTCGAAGCCCAGTGCCAGCCGGTCCAGGAAACGCCGCCGCCCGCCCGCGCTTTCGATGAACAGCCGGTCCATGGCCGGCGTTAGCCACAGCACCTGAACGATGTCGCCCAGGTCTGCGCTGCCCTTGGCTTCCACGCCGTTCAGGCGCACATGCCGCTTTTCGCCGCCGCCCGGCCCCAGCGTCAGCCCGGTGCCGATCTCATAATCCATCCCGCCGCGCGCCACCGTGGCCGCCACGGCCCACAGCGCGGCATTCGTCGCCACCGGTCCCTTGCGGGCATGTTCCGCCAGCCTGGCCCCACGCAGGCCACGCCCCGGGGACAATAGCGAGATCGCGTCCAGGATATTGGTCTTGCCCGCGCCATTGGGCCCGGCCAGCACAACGGGGGCGCCGCACAGTGACAGCGCGCCCGCCGCATAGGAGCGGAAATTGGTCAGGCGCAACTGCGTTACCGCCAGCTTCGCTGCGGCCGCCGCTCTACGCTCTGGCGCAATGTCCGGCGCGAACGCCATCAAACCCGCAGCGGCATGAGGACGTATAGCGTGCGGGTGTCGCTTGCATCCTCGATGATGGCGGGCGATCCCGCGTCCGAAAGCAGGAAGCGCACTTCCTTGCCTTCGATCTGTCCGGTGATGTCCAGCAGGTAGCGGGCGTTGAAACCGATCTCCATCGGACCGGCGCTATAGGTGGCGCCCACATCCTCGGTGGCGGTGCCGGATTCCGGGTTCACCACCGAAAGCGTCACCTTGTCCTTGGCGACACCCAGCTTCACCGCGCGGGTCTTGTCGGCGCTGATGGTGGACACGCGATCCACGGACTGGGCGAATTCCTTGGCTTCCAACGCCAACGCCTTGTCGTTGCCTGCCGGGATCACGCGCTCATAGGGCGGGAAATTGCCGTCAATCAGCTTGGAGGTCAGTTCCACCCCACCCCAGGCAAACTGGATCTTGGTGTCCGACAGGGAAATATCAATCGCGCCTTCCGCGTCATCCAGCAGCTTGCGCAGCTCACCCACCGTCTTGCGCGGCACGATGACGCCGGGCATGGCGGCGCTGCCATCGGGCAGTTCCAGTTCATAGCGCGCCAGGCGATGGCCGTCCGTCGCCACCGCGCGCATCACCGGCGGCTTGGCGTCCTTGGCGGCATGCAGGTAGATGCCGTTCAGGTAATAGCGCGTCTCTTCTGTCGAGATGGCGAAGCGGGTCTTGTCAATCAGGCGCTTCAGGTCATCGGCGGCCAGGCGGAATTTGTGCGGCAGGGCGCCTGCGGCCATCTGCGGGAAATCCTCGCGCGGCAGGCAGGCCAGTTCAAAGCGCGACGATCCGGCCGAAACCGACAGGCGGCCGCCTTCGCTGGAGAGCAACTCCACCTGCACCTGTGCCCCATCGGGCAGCTTGCGTACGATGTCGTAGAGCATGTGGGCAGGGGCGGTGGCCGCGCCATTGCGCAGGATGTCGGCGGGCAGGGCCTCGACGATCTCGATATCCAGGTCGGTGGCGGTCAGCTTCAGCCCGGCCTTGCCCGCCTCGATCAGCACATTGGACAGGATCGGAATGGTGTTGCGGCGTTCGACCACGCTTTGCACATGGTTCAGCGCCTTGAGGAATGCGCCACGTTCGACGTTGATTTTCATTGCCTGACCGCCTGCTGACAGAACCCCGTTTCCGGCACCGCGCCGGGGCCGGAAAACCCCGAATGTTCTTGGTTTTGGGAGGGCTTTTGCGCCCCCAGACTCAAGGCCCGAAATCTAGCAGAAACCCTGACTTCCGGCCAGAAAAACGGGCACCGAAACCGACGCGCGCGCCGGCAATTTTTCCAGCTTTTCCGCGGCTATTCCCGCGTCAGGTCCTGATGCTGGAAAGCCGCCAGCGCCGCCGCCGCCAGAACCCCGATCCATCCCGTCACGAAAAGCGCGGCGGGCAGGGCGCGGGCGGCGTCGGGATAGATGCCCGGCGCGATCTCGGCCCCCGTGATCCAGGCGCGCACATACCAGGCCGACAGGCCAGGAAAGGCCGCAAACCAGTGCAGCTTGGCGGTGGCGGCGCCCAGCACCAGCATCGCCATGGATTGCGCGAACGCGAAGCTGATGGTCGCGATCAACGGTCCGATCATGGCGCGGGTCAGCGTGGCGATCAGCGCCGCCACCAACCCCAGCACCAGCAATTCACCCCAGCTCGCCAGGAATGTCCCGATGGCCTGCGGCGCAAAGGCCGGGCCCGGCAGCGCGATCTGCGCGCCCAGGATGGCCGCATAGAGCGTGTGCACGGCGCCCGCCAGGGCCAATGCCAGCAGGCTGAGAGCTGCCAGTCCCGCATAGACGACAAACTTGGCTATCAGCAGGTTGGCGCGGCTGTTGCGCGGCGTCAGCAGCCGCCAGGTCTCCCAGCGATACTCGCCGCTGAAAATCGCCACCGCACCGGCAATGAAGAATATCTGGAACAGGTTGTTGCCGCCCAGCCCCAGCGCATTCACCACCTGGCGCCCCAGATCGAGCGCCACCGGCACGGGCGTCCGGGTTCCGATCCAGGTGTCCAGCACCAGGTTGAAGGCCAGCACCACCAACGGCACGGCGCAGAAGCCCCAGAACAGCCCGCCGCGCTGACGCAGGAACTTGGCAAATTCGGCCGCCACGGCGTCAGCCAGCATGGCCCACCTGTTCGAGATAAAAGGCTTCCAGCCCACCGCCGACCCAGCGCGCCTCGATGATGTCCACGCCGCCCTGGACCAGCTCGCGCAGCAGGGCAGGGGCTTGCTCGCGCGTCAGCTCCACCAGCACGCCCTCGCCATCCGGCTGGGCGCGCGCCCCTAGCCGGGCCAGCAGCGCCGCCGGATCGCCAGCCAGGATCCGCAAGCGTTCCTGGCCCGCCAGCAAGGTGTCCATGCGCCCTTCCGACACCAGCCTGCCTTGCGCGAATATGGCCACGCGGTCACAGACCTTCTGCACTTCGTCCAGAAGATGGCTGGACAGCAGGATGGTGACCCCATCCTTCTCGGCCAATCCGCGCATCAGTTCGCGCATTTCCTGGATGCCCACCGGGTCCATGCCCGATGTCGGTTCGTCGAGAATGAGCAGTTCAGGGCCTGTGATCAGCGCCGCGGCGATGCCCAGCCGCTGCTTCATGCCCACCGAAAAATGATGCACCTTGCGATGTCCGGTATCGCCCAGTCCCACGCGGGACAGCCAGCGCTCCACAGGCGTATCGCGCACACCGCTGACGCGCGCCAGGATTTGCAGCGTCTGCCGCGCGGTGAGGAAGGGATGATAGCGCGGCGTTTCGATCATCGCGCCGATGCGGCGGCGCAAAAGCGTGTCGGACGGCGATCCGCCCAGCAGCGCCACGCCGCCACTGGTGGGGCGGATCAGGTCCAGGCAAATGCGGAAAAAGGTGCTTTTGCCCGCGCCATTGGCGCCCAGGATGCCATAGACGCCGCCGCGCGGAATCGAAAGCGACAGGCGGTCCAGCGCCGTGACGGCGCCGAACCGCTTTGTCAGGTTATCGGCTTCGACCAACCCCGCCATGGCAGACCCCTACCATGACTCGCGCAGGCCTTACAGATCGCCCCGGCGCTGGAGCATCTGGGAGAGGAAATCCACTTCCTGACGGAACAGCGTGTCCTCGCCGATCAGCGCCTCGATGCGGCGGCAGGCATGCAGCACGGTGGTATGGTCGCGGCCCCCGAAGCGGCGGCCGATCTCCGGCAGCGAACGCGTCGTCAGCTTGCGCGCCAGGTACATCGCCACCTGGCGGGGACGGGCCACGCGGCGGGCGCGTTGCGGCGAATGGAAATCCTTCACGTCCAGCTTGTAGAACTCGGCAGTCTTGCGCTGGATATCCTCGATCGAGGTTTTCACGCCGGGCGCGCTGCGCAGGCCCACCGCTTCCTCTGCCACTTCCAGCGTCACCGGCTTCTTGGTCAGGTCGGCATAGGTGGCGATCTTGGTGAAGACGCCGATCAATTCGCGGGGGCTCGCATCGTCCATCTCGGCGATCCGTTCCAGCACGGCATCGGGCAGCACCACGTCTGGCTTGTGCTTGCAGAAATCGGCGGCGCGGCGCTTGAGGATGGCGAAGCGCGTGTCGCGATCGGGCTTGTCCAGCGCGATCACCAGCCCGCCCGACAGGCGCGACTTCACGTCGGCGCCCAGGCCTTCCAGGGCGGCGGGCGCGCGATCGGCGGCGATCACCACGCGGCGGCGCAGGTCGGCGAAGGCGTTGACGGTGTAGAGAAACTCCGACGCCGTGGCGGCCGAGCGGCAGATATGCTGCAGATCGTCAATGATCAGCACTTCGGCGGTGCGCAGCTCTTCCTTGAAGGCCAGCGTGTCCTTGCGATAGAGCGCGCCCAGGAAGTGGCGCATGAAATCCTCGGCGCGCAGGAACAGCGTGCGCTTGCCGCGCTTGCGGAATTCCAGCGCCGCCGCGTTCAGCAGGTGCGTCTTGCCATAGCCGAAGCCGCCATGGATGTAGAGCAGGGGCAGGTCGGCCTGGCCACCCTCGGCGAAGTCCTTGGCCGCGCCATGGCCGAAGGCATTGGCGGCGCCGGGGATGAAGCTGTCGAAGGTCTGCTGCGGATGCAGCATCCGGTTCCACAGGCCGCGGGCGCTGTCATCTGCGCTCTCGGCGGCGGCGGAACGCTGGGGCAGATAGGAAACGCTGGCGGGCTCCGGCGTTTCACGCACCACCGGCACATTGCCGCCAATGCTGGGCTGGGGCGTGGCCATCACGATGGTGATGGCGGCGGGCACATGTCCCTCGGCGCGGAAGGCGCGCTCGATGCGCGGCACGTAATGGTTTGCCACCCAGTTGCGCACAAAGGGCTTGGCCGCGCCGATGGCGAGTTCGTCATTGTCGTGGCTCTCCAGCGACAGGGGCGCGATCCAGGCTTCGAAGACCGCATCGCCCAGTTCGCGGCGCAAACGCTCGCGCACACCCGACCATGCCGCCCGCCAGTCCGCCCGCATAGATTTCGCCTGAGTCATGTGAAGCACCCGTAATCCATTACCCGTTGTTGATGATCCGGCACGTTTTCGTGTCCGGTAGTTCGGTCGTTCAGCTTTGCCGCCAGGGCAGTCCCGCGGCCTTCCATCCATTGATATGGCCGCGATGGCGCATCCCGTCGGGATCGCCCTCGAAACCGTTCGCCACATTGAAGGCCTGGGTGAACCCGGCCGCCGCCATCGCAACCGCCGCGGCCCGCGAACGCGCGCCCGACCGGCAGAGGAAGAAGATCGGCGTGTCGCGCCCCGCGCCGGCCGCCAGCACGGCCTGTTCGGCGTCGTTCGCGAAGCCGGGATTGGCCGCCATGGTGGGGAAGCTCTGCCACTCGATGCAGTGTACCCGCCGGCCCAGCGTGGAAAGATCGGGCAGGCCCACGAAATTCCATTCCGCCATGGTGCGCACATCCACCAGTTGTGCCTTCGGATCGGCGGCGAGGCGCGCCCAGGCCTCATCGGCGCCGATATCGCCCGCATAATTGTGAGAGGTGGGAGGGGTCATGAACAGCCAATCAGGGAAAATTCTAGCAATGCCGGGGCAAGCCCCAGCATAGACAGGTCACAATGTCAGGAATTCAGGCGTTTAAATACTTGGTCGGTCGGCCGCTAATCCAGATCAGGCAAGCGAATATTGTCTTTTTACTTTCGCTTGTCTTCATCATGGCTCTGTCTGCCCCCAACGCCCGATTAAGATAGAATCAAGCGCCCACGACTCACAAGGGGGACAAACGCCGAACGAGGCTCGATTCGCGAAAATTTTTCACTTTTGCGAACCCTGCTAAACAACTGTACCGTATACGGAAAATGAAACGCCAAAGGACAGCTTTGTGGAATCAAAGGCTTGCCCTGAACGCTGTTCGGGCGCATCGCCGAAATACGGCGTTTCGGTGTTTGTCAGCACACTGAGCAATAAAAAAGGGCCCGGATACTGCTCCGGGCCCTCTCTATTCTTGAATCCGCCAGAGATTCCAGAGGCTTCCTGATTAAGACAGCTTGGAGACGCGCTTGGAAAGGCGGGAAACCTTGCGGCTGCCGGTGTTCTTGTGCAGCACGCCCTTGGTCACGCCGCGCATGATTTCCGGCTCGGCGGCCTTCAGGGCGGCCAGGGCGGCCTTCTTGTCGCCGGACTTGATGGCGTCCTCGACCTTGCGGATGAAGCCGCGCACGCGGGACTTGCGCGCCGTGTTGATGGCGGTGCGCTTGGCGGTGGTACGGACCCGCTTCTCGGAAGAGGCGATATTGGGCATCAGGCTTTCCTCGGCAAAAGAGGCGGGCGTATAGCGCGGGGCAGGGCCCCGGTCAACAAAAGAGCCTCAAACGGCCCTATTCATCCCGGAACTGGGGCTTCCGCTTGTCGGAAAAGGCCGCCATTCCCTCTTTCTGGTCATGGGTGGCGAACATGGCATGGAAGGCGCGGCGTTCCAGTGCCAGCCCCTGGGACAGCGGCGTCTCATAGGCCCGATTCACCAGTTCCTTGACCATGACCAGCGCCGGAACCGACTGGGCTGCGATCTTCTCGGCCATTTTCAGCGTTTCGGCCATTAGCTCGGCCGCCGGCACCACCCGGGCGGCGACGCCGCTGGCCAATGCCTCGGCCGCGTCCATCATCCGGCCGGTCAGGCACAGGTCCATGGCCTTGGCCTTGCCCATGGCGCGCGCGGTGCGCTGGCTGCCGCCCAGTCCCGGCGTGATGCCCAGCGTGATCTCGGGCTGTCCGAATTTCGCCGTGTCCCCCGCCACCAGTATGTCCAGCGCCATCGCCAGTTCGCAGCCGCCCCCCAGGGCGAAGCCATTCACCGCCGCGATCACCGGTTTCTTCACCGCGATGATGCGGTCCAACTGGCGGCCAAAGGGATTTTCCTGGTGCATCTGCGCGAAACTCTTGGGCGCCATTTCCTTGATATCGGCGCCCGCCGCAAAGGCCTTGTCGAATCCCGTCACGATCATCACCCGGATGGCGGGATCGGCATCCCACGCTTCCAGCGCCCCGGCCAACGCATCCAGCAACGCATTGTTGAGCGCGTTCAGCGCTTCGGGCCGGTTCAGGGTCGCGATGCCGATGGCGCCGCGCACTTCGGTCAGGACAATGCTCATGACGATCTCACTTCTGGCACTTGGGACAATAGAAGGTGGAGCGGCCCGCCTGCACGATGCGCTTCACCTTATCACGGCAACCCAGCTTGCAGGGCTCGCCTTCGCGGTCATAGACCAGGAAACGGTGCTGGAATTCGCCCAGCTTGCCGTCGGGCCTGGCATGGTCGCGCAACGATGAGCCGCCGGCCCGGATCGCATCGCGCAATACCTTCTTGATGGCGGGCACCAGCAGTGCGATCTCCGCGGGTTTCAGGCTTCCCGCCAACCGCCTGGGCGAGATATGGCTGCGGAACAGCGCCTCGCTGACATAGATGTTGCCCAGTCCCGCCACCACGCGTTGGTCCAGCAGCGCCGCCTTGATGGGGGTTTTCTTGCCTGCCAGCGCCGCTGCCAGATGTTTCGCGTTGAAACCGGGCGAAAGCGGCTCGATGCCGATGTCGCGGAACAGCCGGTCCTCTTCCAGGTGCGTTGTCGCAACCAGGTCCATCAGGCCGAAGCGCCGGTGATCGTTGAACAGGATGCGCGCCGGGGCATCGGTCTGGATCACCACATGGTCGTGCTTGCCCAGCCGGTCGTCGGTTTCATGGATATAAGTGCCGATCCGCCGCGCCGGACCCTCGTTGGCCTGCACGCTCATGCGGCCCGACATGCCCAGATGGATCACCAGCGTCTCCCCGCTGTCCAGGTCGGCCAGGATATACTTGGCCCGCCGCCGCACCGCCGTCACCTTGCGCCCCGTCAGGCGGGCCGCAAAATCTCTGGGGAAGGGGCGGCGCAGGTCGCCCCGCCGTGTCACCGCCTGAACAATGGTGCGGCCTTCCAGCGCGGGGGCGATCCCCCGCATCACGGTCTCGACTTCGGGCAATTCTGGCATGGGAGCACGCTAGCCCATCCGCATGGCCCCGCGCTATATTCCCGCCATGTCTGAGAACAACACCGCGAGCTTCGGCTTCCGCGACGTGCCGGAAGCCGAGAAGGAAGGCCTTGTCCGCGAGGTTTTCTCCTCCGTTGCCGCCCGCTACGACCTGATGAACGACGTGATGAGCGCCGGCATTCACCGCATCTGGAAGGATGCGATGGTCGAATGGCTCAATCCGCAGCCCGGCTGGAACACGGTGGACGTGGCCGGCGGCACTGGCGACATCGCCTTCCGCATCGTGGACATGGCCCGCTTGCGGGGCGGCGAGGCCGCCGTAACGGTCTGCGACATCAACGAGCAGATGGTGGGGGAGGGAAAGCGCCGCGCCGCCGCGAAGGGCGAAGGCGCCATCACCTGGACGGTGGGCGACGCCGAGGCCTTGCCGCTGCCGGACAACTCCGTGGACGCCTATACGATCGCCTTCGGCAT
>JAEZBK010000113.1 GCA_023427355.1 Pseudomonadota bacterium | reverse complement strand
GGGCGGACCTGTTCCTCGCCCAGGCCACGGGGAAGACGCCGTCGCACCGGCTGATCCGTTCCAAGGGCATTCACCTGATGGTGCCGCGCATCAGCCAGTCGGCGCTGGCGATCGAGACGGGCGGCGGGCACCTGTTCGCCCTGCCCTGGCGTGGCCATACGCTGCTGGCCACCACCGACACGCCCTTCAAGGGCGATCCAGCACATGTTGCGGTGACGGAAGAGGACATCACCGGCTTTCTGGCGACCTGCGCGAAGGCGTTGCCCGCCGCGCCGCTGGCGCGGGAGCGGGTGGAGTATTTCTATGCCGGACTGCGGCCCCTGGTCAGCGACGGCAGGTCCGACAGCTACAATGTGAGCCGCCGGGCGCAATTGGTGGACCATGCGGACGAAGGACTGGACGGGCTTTTTTCGGCGCTGGGCGGAAAATGGACGACCTCGCGCGCGCTGGCGCAGACCGTCACCGATGCCGTGGTGGCGAAGCTGGACCGCAGCGCGCCGCCCTGCGTCACCGCCACCACGCCCCTGCCCGGCGGACGGATGGACCGGTTCGAAGGCCTGGTGAAGGGCTTCCAGAAAACCTATCCCGGCATCGCCGCGTTGCGTCACCTGGCGCATCTGCATGGCGCGCGCCTGCCGCTGCTGCTCAAGGGTGCGATGAAGCTCACCGACCTGATGCCGCTGGGGCCGAGCCAGGACGTGCCGGCGCAGATCGCCTTTGCGGTGCGCGAGGAGATGGCGTTGACGCTGGAAGATGTGGTGATGCGGCGCACCTCGCTGGGGCAGTTCGGGCGGCCCGCCCCCCGCGCGCTGGAACAGGCCAGCGCCATCATGGCGGCGGAGCTGGGCTGGAGCGAAGAGAAGCGCCAGGCGGAAATCGCCAGCCTGGCCCGGCATTACGAGACGGCGGCGTGAGGGCGTTCGTGATCCACAATCCGGCTGCCCGCAACATGCGGCGCGACGGACCTGTGATCGCGGCGGCCTTGAAGACGGTATTCCCGCGTTTCACCGGCATGGCGAGCCCCGGCCGGGGTCACACCGCGCGGCTGGTGCGCGATGCGCTGCGCGAGGGTCACACCGAGATCGTGGCGGTGGGCGGCGACGGCACGCTGAACGAAGCGGTGAACGGGTTTTTCGAACTGGGCGTGCCGGTCAATCCCGAGGCGGTGCTGAACATGGTCTGCACCGGAACCGGCGATCTGGCGGGGCGCGAGACCGGCGTGGCGGCGGCGCTGGCGCTGGCGGGACAGGATGCGCGGCCGCGCGATCTGGGGCATGTGGCCTGTGTCACGACGGAAGGCCGGGCAGCGGCGCGGTTCTTCCTGGGCAGCGCATCCTTCGGCCTGACCGGCGATGTGGCGCGACGCGCGAACCGTGCGCGTATCCTGCCGATGCTGAGCCAGAGACTGGCCCGCGACGCCAGCGAACTTGCGGCGCTGGCAGCGTGGCGAGGCGCGCATGTGCGGTTGATCGCCGATCACGGCCAGGACGAGATTGACGGCATCAGCAGCGTGGCCGTTCTCAATGGCGCGCGCTTTGGCGGCGGATTGAAGGCCGCGCCGGAGGCCGATCCGTCGGATGGCCAGTTCGACATCGCGATACTGGGCGGCGCGGGCCGGTCGTCGCTGCGGCGCGCAATGGCCGGTTTGCGTGCGGGACAGGATGCGGGCCTGCGGCTATGGCGCTCCACCCGCCTGACGGCGGCGCCGACACTGGAAACCAGCAGCCCTGTCGTCGTGGAGACCGATGGCGAAGCGGTTGGGCAGTTGCCCGCCACCTTCGTGATGCTGCCGCGCGCCATCCGCGTGCGCGGCGGCGCATAGGTCAGGCGGCTTCGAGCGCGGCGCTCACGGCATGGGCCGCGTCGGCCAGGGCCACATGCGCCTGGGGCAGAACCGTCTGCAGATAGACGAAGCAGTGCACCATGTCGGCATGGTCGGCGATGGTGACATCGACCCCCGCATCGCGCAGCTTTTGCGCATACGCCATGCCTTCGTCGTGCAACGGGTCATAGCCGCCCAGCATCACATAGGCGGGCGGAAGCCCCGCGAAATTTTCGGCCCGGAGGGGCGAGACCAGGGGCGAGGCGCGATCGGCCTCCGACGGCGCATACTGGCTGTTGAACCATTCGATGGTGTGCCGCTCCAGGAAATAGCCCACGGCATATTCGTTGAGCGAGGCAGTCTCACCGCCCATCTGGGTGTTGGGAAACATCAGCAACTGATACGCCAGGCGCGGGCCGCCCTTGTCGCGGGCCAGATGGGTAACGATGGCCGCCAGCATGCCGCCGGCGCTGTCGCCCCCCACCGCGATGCGGCCCGGATCGATGCCAAGCTGGGCCGCGTTGGCGGCGATCCATGTGGTGGCGGCCATCGCGTCATCGAGGGCGGCAGGATAGGTGTGTTCGGGCGCCAGCCGGTAATCCACCGCGATCACGCGCAGGTTGCCCTCGGCACAGAGCATGCGGCAGATGCCGTCATGGGTGTCGAGCCCACCCACGACAAAGCCGCCGCCATGGAAGAAGATCAGCGCCGCATGCGGTTCGCTGCTGATGGCAATGGGCGCATAGGCGCGCGCGGGGATCTGGCGTTCGGGGCCGGGGCCATGGGCGCCGACGGGAATGGTGAAATTCTCCACCTTTCCCACAGCGACATTCTGCGGACCCACCAGGCCCATCATGCCGGCGAAGGAGGCGCGCGCCGCAGCGGGCGGCAATTGCCACATCTTCGGGCGCGGAATGGCCGCAGCCTGATCGAGGAAGGCTTTCACCATGGGATCAAGGGGCATGTCGGTCCTGAGAAAGCGCGCGCGACTCACATGCTAACGCATGGCGGCGGCATTTGCTCAATGGATGGTGATGGCGCCGGGATCCACGCGATGGCTGATCACATCGCCCAGAAGCACCAGCATCACGAACCAGAATTGCGCGCGCTCGTGATTGCCTTCGGCTTCCAGGGTCATCACCGCGCGGCTGGCATAGTCACAAGCCTGTGCGCCATGCTCGGATGCCAGGTCCGATGCCAGCCGGTAGAGATCGCCGGTACTCAGGCTCATGAACCGCCCCCTCTGGAAAGCCGTCGCCCGCATCGGACCATATTGTCGTTAGCAGCGGCTTAACCGGCTTCTGGGGAGATATTTATCCATTCATTTCAGTGGATTATGCCGGGAACTACACGCGAAGCGCGTTATTGCCTATATACTCCAGTGGAAAAGCGTATTTTGGTCCCATGCACCGCAAGAGCGTCCTTCTGATCATTGGTGGCGGCATCGCCGCCTACAAGAGCCTGGAGCTGATCCGCCGCCTGGCCGAGCGCGGCGTGAATAGCCGCGCCATCCTGACCCGTGCGGGCCGTGAATTCGTCACCCCCTTGTCGGTGTCGGCGCTGACCGGCGAAGCCGTACACGAAGACCTGTTCTCGCTGACCGACGAGGCGGCGATGGGACATATCCAGTTGTCGCGCAGCGCCGATCTGGTGGTGGTTGCGCCCGCCACCGCCGACCTGATGGCAAAAATGGCCAACGGGCTGGCGAACGACCTGGCATCCACGGCGCTTCTGGCCACCGACAAGCCCGTGCTGATGGCTCCGGCCATGAATGTGCGGATGTGGCAGAGCGCGCCGGTCAGCCGCAACCGCGAAACCCTGGCGCGCGATGGCGTGCTGTTCGTGGGCCCCAATGACGGCGAGATGGCCTGCGGCGAATTCGGCCCCGGCCGCATGGCCGAGCCGCACGAGATCTTGGCCGCCATCGCACAGGCGCTGGGCGGGGAAGGCCCGCTCAAGGGCATCCGGGCGCTGGTGACGGCGGGACCGACCCGCGAGCCGGTGGATCCGGTGCGCTTCCTGGCCAATCACTCCTCTGGCAAGCAGGGCTATGCCATTGCCGCAGCGCTGGCGGCGGCGGGCGCGCAGACGACGCTGGTCTCCGGTCCGGTTTCGCTGGCGCCGCCTGCGGGTGTGACGCTGGTGCGCGTGCAGACCGCGCGCGAGATGCTGGCCGCCTGCGAGAACGCCCTGCCCGCCGATGTGCTGGTGATGGCGGCGGCGGTGGCCGACTGGCGTCCGGACGTGGCGGCCGGCAGCAAGCTGAAGAAATCCACCGAGCGGGTCGTGCCGCTGCTGAAGCTGGTGGAGAACCCGGACATCCTGGCGACATTGGCTGCCCATGCCGGACGGCCCAGGCTGGTGATCGGCTTTGCCGCCGAAACCGATGACGTGGTGCCCAACGCCGTGGCCAAGCGCACCCGCAAGGGCGCGGACTGGATCATCGCCAATGACGTATCGGCCAATGAAAGCGGAGACTCGGTGATGGGCGGGGACAAGAACACCGTCCACCTGGTCAGCGCGGCGGGTGTCGAAAGCTGGCCGGAGATGAGCAAGCAGGATGTGGGCGCGCGTCTGGCCGCCCGCATCGCAGAAAAACTGAAGGGGGTTGCGTGAAAGTCCTGATCAAGCGGCTGGCCAACGGCCATGACCTGCCCATGCCGCATTATGCCACCAAGGGCTCGGCCGGGCTGGACCTGCTGGCGGCGGTGGATGCCGAAATGGTGCTGGAGCCGGGCAAGCGCGCGGCCGTGCCCACAGGCATCGCCATCGAACTGCCGCAAGGCGTCGAGGCGCAGGTACGCCCCCGATCCGGCCTGGCGATCAATCACGGCATCACCTGCCTGAATGCGCCCGGCACGATCGACAGCGACTATCGCGGCGAGGTGAAGGTAATCCTGGTCAATCATGCCCAGGAGCCATTCCGCATCGCGCGCGGCATGAAGATCGCCCAGATTGTGATCGCCCGCTATGAACAGGCGGTGCTGTTCGAGACCGACGCGCTGTCCGACAGCGAGCGCGGCGCAGGCGGCTTCGGCTCCACCGGCATGACGGCAAAACCATAATGCTGAAACTGTCGCGCAAGACCCTTCTGGCGCTGGAGGCAGTGATCGACATCGCCTTCAATGCGCGGCCCGAGCCGGTACAGGCCAAGGAGATCACCGCGCGACAGGGCGTGCCCCAGCGATATTTGGAACAGGTGATGCAGCAGCTCGTGCGCGCGGGCATCCTGAAGGGCGTGCGCGGCCCGCGTGGCGGCTATCGCCTGGCGCGGGAACGGCGGCGCATTTCGGTGGGCGATGTGGTGCGCGTGGCCGAAAGCATCGAGGACGAGGAAGAAAAAAGCGTGCCGCGCTCGGATCTGGGCCAGCGCATCGTCGCGCCCTTCGTTGTCAGCCTGCAGGACGAGCTGATGACGCGGCTGGATTCCGTGAGCATCGAAGACCTGTGCCAACGGGCGCGGGGACAGGCGGCGCCCGACACGGTGGCGGGCGGCGCGGATTTCATCATCTAGTTTCAGGAGCATTCCCATGGCAAAGCCCGGTCGCGGACGCATCTACAACTCCATCACCGAAACCATCGGCGACACGCCGCTGGTGCGGCTGCATCGCATGCCCAAGGATGCGGGCGTGAAGGCGGACATCCTGCTGAAGCTGGAGTTCTTCAATCCGCTGTCATCGGTCAAGGACCGCATCGGCGTGGCCATGATCGAGGCGCTGGAAGCCCAGGGCATCATCACGCCGGGCAAGACGACCTTGATTGAGCCGACCAGCGGCAACACCGGGATCGCGCTGGCCTTCGTCGCCGCCGCCAAGGGCTACAAGCTGATCCTGGTCATGCCCGAAAGCATGTCGCTGGAACGGCGCAAGATGCTGATGATCCTGGGCGCGCAGATCGAGCTGACGCCCGCCACCGCCGGGATGAAGGGCGCAATTGCCCGCGCCCATGAACTGGTCGGCGAAAATCCCGACGCGGTGATCCCGCAGCAATTCGAGAACCCGGCCAACCCGGCCGTGCATCGCCGCACCACGGCGGAGGAAATCTGGAACGACACGGACGGCAAGGTGGACATTGTCATCAGCGGCGTGGGCACCGGGGGCACCATCACGGGCGTCGGCCAGGTGCTGAAGGAAAAGAAGCCCTCGGTGCAGATGATCGCGCTGGAACCGGAAGACAGCCCCGTGCTTTCGGGCGGTGCGCCCGGTCCGCACAAGATCCAGGGCATCGGCGCGGGCTTCGTGCCCGCCATCCTGGACCGCAAGGTCATCGACGAGATCATCACCATCTCGAACGAGACGGCGCTGGAAACGGCACGGCGCGCCGCGCGGGAAGAAGGCATTCCCGTCGGCATATCGTCGGGCGCGGCGATCGCGGCGGCACTGGAAGTCGGCGCGCGGCCGCAGAATGCGGGCAAGACGATCGTGGCGGTCATTCCCAGCTTTGCGGAACGGTACCTTTCGACGGCTTTGTTCGAAGGGCTGTAAGCATGATTGGCGGCATGATCTTTCTGGCGATTGCCGCGGTTGTGATGGTGCTTTTTATGTGGGTGATTTTTCGCAAAGGGCCGCCGGATAGTGGCGACTACGGCCCTGGAGCAGGCAGTCAATATATGGGCGACTAAATCAACCGATCTGGGCTATCGGTGCAGATCGCGCCAACGCCCAGCGCGGCCAGACGGCGCATGTCGGCCGGATCGTTCACCGTCCAGGCGGCCAGCCTAAGACCGTAATTTCGCGCCAGCGCGGCGGCGGGCGCCGTCAGGCGGGAATGGTGCGCAAACCACCCTGCCCCGTCCATCCCACGCATGAGGGCGAACAGCGCGTCCGACCCTTCGACTTCCTCGGTGGTGGTGCACCAGATTTCGGCACAGGGCTGCATCTGTTTCACCCGTGCCAGCGCGCGCCAGTCGAAGCCGACAAAGACGATGCGGGACAGAAACGCCGCATCCGCGATCACCTGGAGCGCCGCATCGGCCAGCGCGACCGGATCGGCGCTGTCTTCGGTGTCATCGCATTTCAGCTCGACCCAGAGCCGGAAGGCGGGATCGGATTTGGCCAGCGTCACCACCTCGGCCAAGGTGGGGATGGTTTCACCGTCCTGCGGCGTCAGGCCGGGATGGGTTCGGCCATACGCGCTGCCGGGACGGGCGCGGCCGATATCGTATTGCCGCACCTGCGCCAGCGTCAGATCCCTGATGCGGGGCGTGGCGCCCTCCAGCCAGGCGCCGCCCTGGCGCGTATAACCGGGATTGAGCCGCGCATCGTGATAGACCACCGCCACGCCATCGGCGGAAAGCTGCACATCCAGTTCGGCGCCATCGCACCCCAGCGCGACAGCGTTGCGAAACGCCGCCAGAGAATTTTCCGGCATCAGGGCCGCGCCGCCACGATGGGCGATGTTGAGAGTCGGCATGGATGGAGACTAGGCCGTCTCCCCAATACCTTCCAGGGCGCTCACAAGCGCCAGTCATGGAAGAACATCCCGCTCAACACCCAAGGCGTTTTCCCGTCTGGCGCAAAGACGCGCAGCATCACCTGCTCGTAACAAAGAGTCAGCCGGTCGTCTTCCGTCACGCGAACCTCCATCACCATGGGCTCGCCCGTGGCCAGCAACGCGCGCATCGGTGCGGCCTGGCGCGCGAACTGTTCGGTATCCATCAGCCGCGACAGGCTTTCCCCGGTAACGTCACGGCCGAAGCGGCGGCGGGAGGCGTGGCCCGCAAGACGCACGCGGAAGTCGCCGGTTCGCAGGGGTTCGTATAGCACC
>JAEZBK010000106.1 GCA_023427355.1 Pseudomonadota bacterium | reverse complement strand
CGGTTGTTCTTTCCGGTACACGGCAGGAGGCTCTGGATGCCGTGAAGGCGGAGCTTGGGACGCGTGCCTTCACCGTTATCGCCAACCTGTCTGATCCGGCTTCGGTCGAAGCCCTGCCCAAGGCGGCGGAAGAGGCGGCTGGTGCGCCGATTGATATCCTGGTGAACAATGCCGGAATCACCAAGGATAACCTCTTCATGCGTATGAAGGATGAGGAGTGGGACGCGGTGATCGCCGTCAATCTCACGGCCTGCTTCAAGCTGTCCCGCGCCATGCTGCGTGGCATGATGAAGAAACGCTGGGGTCGGATTATCCAGATAACGTCCGTGGTGGGTGAAACCGGCAATCCCGGCCAGGGCAATTACGCCGCCGCCAAGGCCGGTCTGGTCGGGATGAGCAAGTCTTTGGCCGCCGAGGTCGCCAGCCGCAACATTACTGTCAATTGCATTGCCCCTGGCTTTATCCAGACAGCGATGACCGATGTGCTGACCGATCAGCAGAAGGAGATGATCTCCACCCGTATCCCCGCCGGGCGCATGGGAACGCCCGCGGAAATTGCTGCTGCTGCAGTGTGGTTGGCTTCGGAGGAAGCCGCTTACGTCACTGGGGAAACCTTGCAGGTCAACGGCGGCATGGCGATGATTTGATGGGTTAATCCCTTTCAGATCAATGACTTAACCTATAATTTGGCGGCGGCGCGTCCTTTGTGTTACCAAGCGCGCCTCGCGATACGTTTCCACCTGAAACCCGTTATTGTGAGACGCCCCCCAATCGGGACCGGCGGCAAAACTAGGAGAGGCTTACAGTCCAATGAGCGATACCGCTGACCGCGTGAAGAAGATCGTCGTCGAGCACCTGAATGTGGATGCCGAGAAGGTCGTTGAGAGCGCGTCCTTCATCGAAGACCTGGGCGCTGACAGCCTTGATACCGTCGAACTCGTCATGGCTTTCGAAGAGGAATTCGGCATCGAAATTCCCGATGACGCCGCAGAGTCCATCGTGACTGTCGGCGATGCCGTGAAGTACATCGACAAAGCCAACGCGGCCTGACGACAGGCGCGGCATGCGCAGGGTTGTTGTCACCGGGCTTGGACTCGTCACGCCACTGGCTTGTGGCGTTGAGGAAAGCTGGGCTGGTTTGCTGGCCGGAAAATCCACGGCCAGCCTCATCCCCGAAACACGTTTTCGTACCGATGACCTGGCCACGCGTTATGCGTGCCAGGTCGCGCGCGGAGACGGTTCGAATGGTACCTTCAATCCGGACCAGTGGATTGATCCCAAGGAACAGCGGCGCATGGATGATTTCATCATCTATGGGCTGGCTGCTGCCAAGCAGGCGGTCATTGATTCCGGCTGGCTGCCCAAAACCGAGGAAGAACGCCATCGTACCGGCGTGATGACAGGTTCCGGAATCGGCGGATTGCCGGGCATAGAGGACGGGTCTCTCTTGATCGAGGCCAAGGGGCCGCGCCGCCTTTCGCCATTCTTCATTCCCGGCCGGCTGATCAACCTTATATCCGGCTACATTTCCATCGAGCATGGATATAAGGGGCCGAACTCGGCCGTAGTGACGGCGTGCGCCACCGGCGCCCATGCCATCGGCGATGCTGCACGCATGATAGCGCTGGATGATGCCGATGTGATGGTGGCGGGCGGTGCGGAAGGCGCTGTTTGCCGCATCGGTATTGCTGGCTTCAATGCCTGCAAGGCGCTCTCGACCAAGTATAACGACAATCCCGCCATTGCCTCGCGCCCCTATGACAGGGATCGTGACGGCTTTGTGATGGGCGAGGGTGCGGGCATGGTCGTACTCGAAGAATATGAGCATGCACGCGCGCGTGGCGCTAAAATCTATGGCGAAATCAAGGGTTATGGCTTGTCGGGCGATGCCTATCACATCACGGCCCCGGCCGAGGACGGTGATGGCGGTTTCCGCGCGATGCAGATGGCGCTAAGGCGCGCGGGCATTTCGCCAGGCGATATTGATTACGTGAATGCCCATGGCACCTCGACCATGGCTGATGGCATCGAGTTGGGTGCGGTTGAACGGTTCCTGGGCAATGCGGCGGCCAAGACGGCCATGTCATCGACCAAGTCGTCTATCGGCCATCTGTTGGGCGCCGCTGGTTCGGTGGAGGCAATCTTCTGCCTGCTCGCCATGCGCGACGGCATCGTGCCGCCCACCATCAACCTGGATAATCCCGACGTGACGACGGCAATAGACCTTGTGCCCAAAGTGGCGCAGAAGCGCGCTGTCAATGTCGCAATGTCGAACAGCTTTGGTTTTGGCGGGACCAATGCCTGCCTGATCATGGCCAAGGCCTGACAGCATGAAGCGGTTTCTTGTGGTCCTTGCCGCGCTGGTGCTGATCGGCGCGGGGGCGATGGCATGGTTCACCTGGACCTGGACGGCGCATGGTCCTGCCGCCACGGACAAAGTGGTGCTGATCCAGCCTGGGACGGGCCTGTCGCGCGTTGCCCAGCAACTGGAGGAATCGGGCGCCATCGGCAATCGGCTGGTATTCGAGGCCGAGTTGCGCTGGCGCAAGCAGGCCGGCCAGATCAAGGCTGGCGAATATGAGATTCCGGCCTTTGCTTCCATGGCCCATATCGCCGAAATCCTGATCGCAGGCCGTTCCATCCAGCACAGGTTGACGGTGGCTGAAGGCCTGACCTCCGACATGATCTGGAAGCTGGTGCAGGCCAACCCCGTGCTGGTTGGCGACCCCGGGCCGGTGCCCATCGAGGGTACGCTGCTGCCGGAGACTTATCTGTTTACCCGTGGGCAAACGCGCCAAGGGCTGCTCAAGGAGATGGCTGCGGCGCAAGCGCGGTTCATCTCCGACAATTGGCCCAATCGTCGTCAGGATTTACCCTATACCACCCCGGAGCAGGCGGTGATCCTGGCTTCCATCGTGGAAAAGGAAACGGGATACGCCGACGAACGGCGCATGGTTGCGGCGGTGTTCGTCAACCGCCTGCGTCTGCGCATGCGGCTGCAATCCGATCCCACCATCATCTATGGCTTGACCAAGGGCTATCCCCTCGGGCGCGGTATCCGCCAAAGCGAATTGGATGGGGTAACACCGTATAATACTTACCAGATTGACGGTCTGCCGCCGGGGCCTATCGCCAATCCCGGCAAGGATGCCCTGAGGGCGGTCATGAATCCGCCCGACAGTGACGCGCTTTATTTCGTCGCCGATGCCAGCGGCAGTGGCCGTAGCCGGTTCTCATCGAGTCTGGGCGAGCACAATCGCCATGTTGGCGACTTGCGTTCGGCGGAACGTGGCCTGCGGGCCGTGCCGCAAAATGTCCCGACGGGTGATATCGGCAGCCAAGTGCCGCGCTTGCCACGCGCCCGCTCGCGTTAGAGGTCTTTCAACAAGTGGTGCGCGCGGGCTAAGTTCGCCGCGCATTTCCGGAGTCGACCGATGGCCCTTTCCAGCATGACGGGATTTGCCGAAAACGTCGGCGGCCATGACGGCTTAACCTGGCGCTGGGAAGTCAAGAGCGTCAATGGGCGTGGCCTGGATATCCGCTTGCGCACGCCCCCAGGACTGGATGGAATCGATGCGCCGGTCCGCAAGTTGGCCTCGGCCCGATTTACGCGTGGATCGCTTCAGATCGGCCTTACGCTGGGGAGTGATGGCGGTGCCAAGGGGTTGAAGATTGATGCGGCGGCACTCGCCAGTGCGGTGCGTATAGCCCGAGAGGTGGCTGCGGAAACCGGTCTTGCGCCGGCACGCGTGGATGGCCTGTTGGCCCTCAAAGGCGTAATCGTTGCCGACGAGGCTGCGCCCCAGGATGAAGCTGCGCGCGCGAACCGCGATGCCGCCATTCTCGAAAGCCTGGCGGTGGCATTCGATGCACTGGTCAAGGAACGTCTGAACGAAGGCGCCAAGCTGTCGGCTCTGCTCTCGGCACAACTCAACGAGATCGCGCGGCTAACGTCAGAAGCCGGAAGAATTGCCGCAACACAGCCTGCCGCGCTTAAGACGAAGCTGGAAGGCCAGTTGCAGGAATTGCTGGCGGGCAATGCGTTGTCGCAAGACAGGCTTGCGCAGGAAGTGGCGCTTCTGGTGGCCAAAGCTGATGTGCGCGAAGAGCTGGACAGGCTTGCCGCCCATGTCGAGGACGCTCGTGCCATGCTAAACGCCGGGCAGGGGGTGGGACGCAAGCTGGATTTTCTTTCACAGGAATTCAACCGCGAGGCGAACACGCTTTGCTCAAAATCCGCCGATATCACGCTGACCCGCACGGGGCTGGCCTTGAAGGCAGTGATAGACCAGTTTCGGGAGCAGGCGCAGAATGTCGAATGATGGCATCCAGAGACGTGGACTTATGCTGGTCCTTTCTTCGCCTTCGGGCGCAGGCAAGACGACCCTGGCGCGCCGGTTGCTGGCGCTGGACAATAATATCCGGCTGTCAGTCAGTGCCACCACCCGCGCCATGCGTCCGGGTGAGGAAGAAGGCCGGGACTATCATTTTGTGAGTCCCAAGCGCTTTGACGACATGGTGCAGGAAGATGCTTTCCTGGAACATGCCCGGGTCTTCGACAATCACTATGGTACGCCGCGTATGGCGGTCGAAGTTGCCC
>JAEZBK010000003.1 GCA_023427355.1 Pseudomonadota bacterium | reverse complement strand
CCTTCGGTGGTGGCGTGGGCGCGGTGCGCGGCCGAAAAGGCGTCATTCACGAACAGGTCGCCCAGGGCGGCGACGGCCTGGGCGAAGCCCGCGTCATTCTTTTCTTCCTCGGCGTGGAAGCGGGTGTTTTCCAGCAGCAGCACCGCGCCATCCTTCAGCGCGGCCACGGCCTTCTGCGCCTCTTCGCCCACCGTGGCGCCGACGAAGGCGACGGGACGGCCCAGCGCCTTTTCCAGCGGTCCCACCAGCGGGGCCAGCGACATGGACGGCACCACCTTGCCCTTGGGCCGGTCGAAATGGCTGAGCAGGATCACGCGCGCGCCCTTGTCGGCCAGTTCGCGCCAGGTCGGCGCCTGCCGTTCGATGCGCGTGGCGTCGGTGACGGCGCCGTCGGCCATGGGCACGTTGAGGTCGGCGCGCACCAGGACGCGCCTGCCTTTCACATCCACGCCATCGAGGGTGCGATACTTGCTCATGAGGACTTCCCGCCAATGAAATGAGAGGCGGCCCATGCCGCCCCGAACAGCACGAAATTGATGCCGGCATTGCGCGCGATCAGCCGGATGTTGGACGCGAACATCATGCGCCCATACTGGCTGTCCACCACGCCCAGTTCTTTCTGGTGCTGCTGGATGGCCGCGGTCGCGCCGAAGGCGAAGCTCGCCCAGGCGCAGACCGGCACCACCAGCCACAGGGGCGCCTGCAGCCAGCCGAACAGCAGGCTTCCCGCCCAGTTGGCCCAGATCAGCGCCAACTGGAAAAGGCGCATCAGATCAGCTTGCCCATCGCCACGGCGGTGTCGGCCATGCGGTTGGAGAAGCCCCATTCATTGTCGTACCAGCTCATGACGGAGACGAAGTTGCCGTCCATCACCTTGGTCTGGTCGAGCGCGAAGCTGGACGAGGCGGGATTGTGGTTGAAATCCGACGAGACCAGCTTGTCGTTCACCACTTCCAGGATGCCCTTGAGGTTGCCCAGCGCGGCGCCCTTGATGGCGTCGTTGATCTCCTGCACCGAGGTGGGGCGCCTGGCGATGAACTTCAGGTCCACCAGCGAGACGTTCGGCGTGGGCACGCGCACCGAGATGCCGTCCAGCTTGCCGGCCAGTTCGGGCAGCACCAGGCCCACGGCCTTGGCGGCGCCGGTGGAGGTCGGGATCATCGAGAGCGAGGCGGCGCGGGCGCGATAGAGATCCTTGTGCATCGTGTCCAGCGTGGGCTGGTCGCCGGTATAGGAATGGATGGTGGTCATCATGCCCTTCTCGATGCCCACCGCGTCGTTCAGCACCTTGGCGACCGGCGCCAGGCAGTTGGTGGTGCACGATGCATTGGAGATGACCAGGTCGCTCTTCGTCAGCGTGTCGTGGTTGACGCCATAGACGATGGTGCGGTCGGCGCCGTCGCAGGGCGCGCTGACGATGACGCGCTTGGCGCCGGCATCCAGATGGGCGCTGGCCTTGTCCTTGGCGGTGAACAGGCCGGTGCATTCCAGCGCGATGTCCACGCCCAGATCCTTGTGCGGCAGTTCGGCCGGGTTGCGGATCGCGGTGACCTTCATGCGGTGGCCCGCAGCGGTGACGATATCGCCATCCACGCTCACGGTGGCGGGGAAGCGGCCATGGACGCTGTCATAGCGCAGCAGGTGGGCATTGGTCTCGACCGGGCCCAGGTCGTTGATGGCGACGACTTCGATATCGCGCCGGCCCGATTCCACGATGGCTCGCAGGACCAGGCGGCCGATGCGGCCGAAACCGTTGATTGCAACCCGCAGCGCCATGCTCATCTCCCTTGGGGGCAGTGCCGGAAACGGCGTCGCCCATTGTCGAAAAGTCAGGCGCGGAACTAAGAGGGGGTTCCCGCCCCCGTCAAGACTGATCTGACGCAGGTTTGGTTGCCCTGCTGCACATAGATGCCTAAGCTTGCCTTGAATCAGCGGAGATATTGCCGATGAGCCGCCTGGAACTGGCCGCGGACCGCCTCAAAACCGCCCTTGAGAGCCTGGAACAGGCGCTGGAAACCGGCGCTGCCAGGTCTGCCGATGCCGCGCGGCTTGCGGTCCGCGTAGCGGAACTGGAAGCGGAGCGAGAACGATTGCTGGCCCGTCTGGCCACGCTGGAAGACGAAAATGCGGCCCTGAGCGGCGTCACCGAGGAGATCGAGGGGCGCCTGGATGGTGCGATCGGGGAAATTCGCGCCGCGCTGGCGCGTGCTTGACAGGAGGTTCTCATGCCGCTGGTAAACGTCATGGTGAACGGCAAGGCCTATACGCTGGGCTGCGGCGAGGGCGAGGAAGCCCATCTGAAGGAACTGGCCGGGCTGGTGGATGCCAAGGTGCGCGAGGCGCAGAACATGGTCGGCGCCCAGGCCAGCGACGCCAAGCTGATGCTGACCGCCGCCCTGCTGCTGGCCGACGAGCATCACGAAACGCTGGAACGGCTGGGCAGCACGACGCAGGCCGCCGGAACCCTGCAGGGCGAACGCGACCTGCTGGGCGAACGCGCCCAGGCCGCCGAGGCAAAAGCCGCCGATGCGCTGGAAGCCGCCGCCGCCCAGGCCGAGGCCATTGTCGCCAAGGTGGCGTGAGCTTACATTGGGGACGGACGGTTCCTGCCTCGCGTCGTCAGGTTGCGATGCCCAGGGGCCTTAATTGTACTCATCGGGAGCTGTCCCTGGTCTGGACCCTGGTCCTAACTACACGGTGCCCACCTGCACTTGCAGGCCCATGAGATCCAATACCAACGCCGAGTGTGGTGCCGTCCACTTTTTTGACCCCTCCGCCCTTCGCTGGCTTGAACGCGCTTCGCGCTGGCCAGCTACGGGCACCTCCCCTCAAGCGCGCTGCGCGCGCGGAAGGGAGGAGGGCCTTTAGTTTGCTCGCATGACAGTCACAGAAAAATCTCCCCTGCGTACCCAAGCCCGCGCGCGGCGCGTCAACCTGGCGGCCGCGATGCCCGGCTTTGCGCGCGCGATTGCGGCCTTTGCGGACGATCTGCCGCTGACACCCGGCAGCGTGGTGGGCGGCTATCATGCGCTGGCGGGCGAAGCCGATCCGGGCTTGCTGCTGGCGATGCTGGCGGCGCGGGGGCACACCATCGTCTATCCCCGCGTGGCGGCGAAGGATGCACCGCTGGATTTCCACGCCATTCCCGCAGGCCGGACGCTGCAAGCAGGCGCCTATGGCATTCAGGAGCCCGCCGCGCATTTTCCCAGGCAGGTGCCCGCCCTGCTGCTGGTGCCGTTGCTGACCTATGACAATCAGGGCCACAGGCTGGGTTATGGCGGCGGCTTCTATGACCGCACGCTTGCTGCTTTGCAGGTTCCGGCCATCGGCGTTGCGTTTTCGGGCCAGGAGGTGATCTCGCTTCCCACAGGGCCGCATGATATGGCCCTAGCCGGTATCCTCACCGAACATGGCCTGAAGCGCTTTCCATGAATCTTCTCTTCATCGGCGACATTGTCGGCAAGCCCGGCCGCGACGTGGTGGCGGCGGAGCTGCCGCGCCTGCGCCGTGACCTGAAGCTGGATTTCGTCATCGCCAATGGCGAGAACGCGGCCGGCGGCTTCGGCCTGACCCGCGCGGTGGCCGACGAGTTCTTCGCGCTGGGCATAGACGTGATTTCCACCGGCAATCACTGGGCCGACCAGAAGGAAATCTATGGCGTCATCGCGCAGGAGGATCGCATCCTGCGCCCGGCCAACTACCCCAAGGGCACGCCCGGACGCGGCGCAAACCTGTATGCGGTGCCCGGCGGCGGCTCGGTGCTGGTGATCAATGTGATGGGCCGCGTCTTCATGGATCCGCTGGACGATCCTTTCGCGGCGGTGGAGCGCGAACTGGCAGCCTGTCCGCTGGGCGAGGCGGCCGACGCCATCGTGGTGGACGTGCATGCCGAGGCATCGAGCGAGAAGATGGCGATGGGCCATTTCTGCGATGGCCGCGCGTCGCTGGTGGTTGGCACGCATACCCATGTGCCGACGGCCGATGCGCAGATATTGCCCGGCGGCACGGCGTTCCAGGGCGATGCCGGGGCCTGTGCCGATTACGATTCCGTCATCGGCATGGACAAGGCCGAACCCTTGCGCCGTTTCACCACCAAGATGCCGTCGTCGCGCTATGCGCCCGCGACCGGTCCCGCCACGCTGTGCGCGGTGTTCGTGGCGACCGGCGCAAACGGCCTGGCGACACGCATCGAACCGGTGCGGACCGGCGGGCGGCTCATGCCTGCCATGCCGGTGCTCTGACCGGTTGAATTGAATCGCCGCCAGCGCAATCCTTCCGCCGCCACTATCGCGGGAGACGCATCATGGATTATCGCCTGCTGGGACGTTCGGGCCTGAAAGTGCCGGTGCTGACCTTTGGCTGCGGCACCTTTGGCGGCAAGGGCGAGTTCTTCCAGGCCTGGGGCGACATGCAGGCCAGGGAAGCCACGCGCATCGTCGATATCTGCCTGGAGCATGGCGTCACCATGTTCGACAGCGCCGACATCTATTCGGCGGGCGCATCGGAGGAAGTGCTGGGCGCCGCGATCAAGGGCCGCCGCGACAAGGTGCTGATCTCGACCAAATACACTTTCCGCAGCGGCGACGGCCCCAACGATGACGGCTCGTCGCGGCATCACATCCTGGACGCCACCGACAAGGCGCTGAAGCGGCTGGGCACCGATTATCTCGATCTGGTGCAGCTGCATGGCTATGACGCGCAGACCCCGCAGGAGGAAGTGCTGTCCACGCTCGACACCCTGATCCGCCAGGGCAAGATCCGCTATATCGGCGTGTCGAATTTGTCCGGCTGGCACCTGATGAAGGCGCTGTCGGTGTCCGACAGGCTGGGGCTGAATCGCTATGTCGCGCACCAGGCATATTATTCGG
>JAEZBK010000001.1 GCA_023427355.1 Pseudomonadota bacterium | reverse complement strand
CCGCAAACACCTTCTTGCGACACCTTCCCCCGCTCGTCACTCCGTTCGCGGGGGAAGGGAGCCGGTGCCTGGCGGAAGGTCGCCCGGCGAAATGCCGGGCTTGAGATCAATCGTCCCTATAAACCTTCTCGCGGCGTTCATGGCGCTCTTGCGCTTCGATGGACAGCGTCGCGATCGGGCGGGCGTCGAGGCGCTTGAGCGAGATGGGTTCGCCGGTTTCCTCGCAGAAGCCATAGGAGCCGTCTTCGATCCGGCGCAGCGCCGCTTCGATCTTGGCGATCAGCTTGCGCTGGCGGTCGCGGGTGCGCAGTTCGAGCTGGCGTTCGGCTTCGGTCGAGGCGCGGTCGGCCAGGTCGGCATGCGGCACGGTTTCGGCCTGCAGGTTCTGGATGGTCTCGCGCGATTCCTTCAGGATCTCGTCCTTCATGGCGTTGAGCTTGCGGCGGAAATATTCCCGCTGCTTCTCGTTCATGAACGGCTCGGAGTCCGAGGGCCGGTATTCGGGTGAAATCTGGACGGCCATGCAATTCCCTTCGACTGTCGCGAATCGCGTCCGGGGCCAAGATTAACCGGGCGCGGGCGGGGTTATAATCACGCCCGGCACGGCGCCGCAATCGCTATCCGCCGTCCCGAAAATCGATGCCCAGAAAAGAGGCGGTTCCCGCCAGAAAAGCCCGGTTTGACGGGCTATTTCGCGCCTGCGGTATAAGGCTTGTAGCTCTTTTCCTCGACCAGGTGCGAACCCAGCGCCCGGTTGATCTGGCGCTTGAGGTCGGCGCGCCGGTCATTGGTGACATAGACGGCGCGGGCGAGCCGTATGAATTCTTCGTCGAATGCCTGGGCCGCTTCCTTGTCGCGGATCTGGTCCTCGACCTCCCACAGGCTTTCGTTGACGGCCTTCAGGTCGGCCATCAGCGCCGCCACCGTCTGCGGGGCGCTGCCAGCGATATCCGACAGAAGCGTCAGTTCGGTGACGACATTGACGCGCTTGGCGGCATCGGTGATGCGTTCCGCCTTGATCTGGAGAATGCTGATCTTGTCGAGCAGTTCGCCCCACGAGACGGGGGCCATGGGCGTGTCGGTCATGGGGCGATCCTAGAACAATCCGTGCTGATCAAAAATCGTGCGTCGGCCCAAGCCCTACGCTGTCGCTAGGGCATTCGCGAAAAAGGCCCGCCTTTTGGGGCGGGCTTTTTGCGAATGGTTGCGGGAACAGGATTTGAACCTGTGACCTTCAGGTTATGAGCCTGACGAGCTACCGGGCTGCTCCATCCCGCGTCATGGATGCCTGGGGCGCGCGGCCCCAAGGCGGGCGGGTATAGGCCATGGCCACCCCCCTGTCCACCCCCGCCAGCGGTGCAGGATTTCCCATGGTTCACAGGGCTTTAACCTTCACCATGCTAGCCCGGACCGGTTGTTTGCCGGGATCTTGTGATGTTGCGTGTGGGATTGATGGGGGCGGGGCTTGTGGCCGCGCTGCTCTGGACGTCGCCGGTCCTGGCCCAGGACGAGGAACCCGCACCGCCCCCGGTGCGTCCATTGTTCGACCAGGGACGCTTGCTGGCCACGGGTGGCGTGACCCAGGTCGAAGGCGCCGGCGGCGGCGGCCTGGCCGCATGGGCGCTGATCACCGGGTATGGCACCGACCGCGGCATGGGCCTTCGTGGCCATGCCACCATGGTGACGCTGCCCGACTATCGTCTGACGTCGCTGGGCGTCTCCACCGGCCTGTTCGACCGCATCGAGCTTTCCTATGCCTGGATGGAATTCGACACGCTGGGCGTGGGGGCGGCGCTGGGTCTGGGCCAGGGCTTCACGTTCCACCAGCATGTGTTTGGCGCCAAGCTGCGGCTGTTCGGCGATGCGATCTATGACCAGGATGGCTGGCTGCCGCAGGTTTCGCTGGGTCTTCAGCACAAGCAGAATGACCGCGGCGCGATCATCCGGGCCATCGGCGGCGATGACAGCGCCGGCACCGATTTCTATCTCGCCGCCAGCAAGCTCTTCCTGGCCGAAAGCCTGCTGGTCAACGCCACGCTGCGCGCCACCCGCGCCAACCAGCTTGGCATACTGGGCTTTGGCGGCGACAAGCATGACGGCTATTCGGCGCAGTTCGAAGGATCGCTGGCCTATCTGGTGAGCCGGAAATTCGCCATCGGCGCGGAGTTCCGCACCCGTCCCAGCAACCTGTCCATCGCCCGCGAGGGCAGCGCGCATGACCTGTTTGCCGCGTGGTTTCCCAGCAAGAACCTCTCCTTCACCCTGGCCTATGCCGACCTGGGCAATATCGTGATCCGCGATGACCAGCGGGGCCTCTACCTCTCCATGCAGGTGGGCATCTGATGCCGCCCAAGCCGAAAGGACACACCATGCACACCCTGTTGCGCATGCTCTGCGCGGCGCTGCTTGTCATGCTGACGCCGCCGGCACTGGCGGCCGAGGATCCGCTGTTCGCGCAGATGGGCGGAAAGGCCGGGATTGATCGGCTGGTCGATGTCTCGGTCGATGTCTACCTGGCCGATCC
>JAEZBK010000276.1 GCA_023427355.1 Pseudomonadota bacterium | reverse complement strand
GCTCAGGCTGCCGGAGCATTTCTCCAGCGGTTCAGGCCTGTTCGAGAGCCACCACCATGTCCGCGAAGGCCATTTCAAGGACATTGCCCGCGTCGCCCGGTTCATCGCGGGCCGCGCCGTCGGGCTGGTGCTGGCGGGCGGCGGCGCGCGGGGCTTCGCCCATATCGGCATCATCAAGGCGCTGATGGAGGCGCAGGTGCCCTTCGACCGCCTGGGCGGCACTTCGATGGGCGCGATCATCGCCGCCGGGCTGGCGCATGAATGGGGGATCGAGGAACTGACCGAGCGCATGCGCGCGGTCTTTGTGGATGACAATCCGCTGTCCGACTGGACGCTGCCGCTGATCGCCCTGCTCAAGGGCAAGAAGGTTTCCACCAAGCTGCGCGAGCATTTCGGCGATATCTGCATCGAGGAATTGCCGCGCTCCTTCTTCGCCGTGTCGTCCAACCTCACCACCGGCCGCATCCATGTCCACCGGTCGGGCATGCTGTGGCGGGCGCTGCGCGCCTCGGTGGCGCTGCCGGGCATCCTGCCGCCCATCACGGAGCGGGGCGACCTGCTGGTGGATGGCGGGGTGATGAACAACCTGCCGGTGGACGTGATGCGCGATGCGGCCCCCAGCGCCGGTCCCATCATCGCCTGCGACATCACCGGCGAGATTGACCTGAAGATCGGCGATCCGCTCTATGGCGAACAGCCCTGGTGGCGGCTGTTGTGGCACAAGATGCGCGGCAACCCTTCGCTCCTGTCCATCCTGATGCGGTCGGGCACGGTGGGATCCGAAGCGCAACGCCGCGTGGTGCGCGAGCAATGCGACTACCTGATCGAGCCGCCGCTGCCTCTGATCGGCCTGGGCGACTGGAAGAAGTTCGACCAGGCCATCCGCGAGGGCTATGACGCGACGCGTCGCGCGCTGGACGCCAACCCGCCGCCGCTGACCCGCGCCGATGCCGAGGCGCGCAGGCTGCGCGCGTCCTGATTTATCGTCCGTTGGCGCGCACCACCGCGTTGACGGTGTCGCGGATGCGCGCCATGTCGGCATTGGCGTTGTTCACATAGAGCAGCAGGCAACGGCTATACGCCGCATCCTGGGCATTCTTTTCATCCAGCGCGGCATTGTAGGCCGTGACGTCGCGGTTATACGCCGCCACCGTGCCGCGATTGGCCCGTTGCGATGGCGGCTCGGGCGGCGGTCCCAGCGGCGTGGGCGCCGTGCAGTTCGGCCCCGGATAGGGCGCCGTCATGTTGGTGCCCGATGGCGCCTGCGCGAATGCGGGCGTGGCCGCCAGGACCAAAAGCGCGATGAGCCGTTTCATGGCCTCTCCCTCAGATCGTCCCGTCCGGTGTGCCTTGCGGGCCGCCGGGCAGCACCGTGTCGGTCAGCAGGTCATAGCGTTGGCCATCGGGTCCGGTCAGGATCATGGTCTCGATCCTGGCGCGCCCCGTGCCGCTGCCGGTGGTGACTTCCAAAGTCCCCATCGCGCGCGATCCCTGCAGCACCAGCCGGTAATCGTCGCGCGTGCCCCGTCCGGGCATGTAGCTGAAGAAGTTTCCTTGCAGCCCCACCACGGTGATGGGCGGACCCAGAACGCGCTGCGCCAGCCCGTCGCGCTCGGTCATCTCGACGATGGTGCGCATCATCGGGCTGTCCCGAAAGCCGGTATAGAGGAACCAGGCGCTGTAGCCCCAGGCAAACAGAAGCGGCGCAGCCACGATCAGCAGCACGCCCAGGCAGCCGAACAGGCAGCCGCGTCCGCCGCGCTTTTGCGGCCGGGGATCGTCCATGTATGTCATGGCGCCATCCAAGCATGGCGCAGCAGGCCCCGCCACGGTAAAGTCCACCCATGGCGATAGATTATGACGACATGATGCAGTCGGGGGCCACCGGCCTGGCGGCGTCCTATGACGAACGGGATGTGATGCTCTATGCGCTGGGGGTGGGCTTTGGCCGCGACCCGCTGGACGCGAACGAATTGCCCTTCGTCTATGAAAATCCCGCGCTCAAGGTGGTGCCCACCTTCGCCTCTGTGGTCGCGCGCGGCGACGCGCCGCCCGAACGCCAGCGCATGCCGCAAAAGTCGCAGATCAATTTCATGATGGTGGTGGATGGGGAGCGCCGCATCACCATTCACAAGCCGCTGCCGCCGCGTTGCGACATCCTTGCCGACGAACGCTATCTCGACATCCTCGACAAGGGCGAGGGCAAGGGCGCCGTCCTGATCCAGGAACGCGTGGTGCGCGAGGCTGCAAGCGGGGACAGGCTCTTCACCATTGTCAGCTCCATCTTCGCGCGCGGCGATGGCGGCTTTGGCGGCAAGCCGCAGGGCGGTCCCGCCCTGCACGACATCCCCGAACGCGCGCCCGACCTGGTGCAGGCGTGCGACACCCGCCCCGACCAGGCCCTGCTCTATGCCCTGTCGGGCGACCGCAATCCGCTGCATCGCGACCCGAAGATCGCGCAGATGGTGGGCTTCCCGCGCCCCATCCTGCATGGCCTGTGTTCCTATGGCACCGCCTGCCGCGCCATCCTCTCCACCGTGGCGCAGTATGCGCCCGAACGCATCGCCCAGTTCGATGTGCGCTTCTCCAAGCCGGTCTTCCCCGGCGAGACGCTGGCGGTCGAGATCTGGGCCGACGGCAACACCATCTCTTTCCGCGCCAGCGTGAAGGAACGGCCGGGCACCATCGTTCTCAACAACGGCCTGTGCCTCCTGAAATGACGTGTAGTCGTGGCTGACGGCGATCCCATCGAAACGGCCGAGGCGCTGATCGCGTCGGGCCGTGCCGCCGAAGCCGCCGCCGCCTTGCGCGCGCGGCTGGACCAGGGCCGTGGCGGCGCCCTGGCGCGCATCACGCTCATCAAGGCGCTCATCGCGGCGCACGACACCCCCGCAGCGCTCGCCGAGGCGCGCGAGGCCGCCACGCTCTTCCCCACGGTCGCGCCGGTCATCACCGCGCTGGGCGAGGCGCTGCTGGCGTGCGAACAACTGCCCACCGCCATCGCGGAATTGCAGCGGGCATTGCGCCTGGATCCTGAGGATGCGCGGGCACGGACGCTTTTGGCGGAAGCCTGGCTGGCGGCGGGCGAGGCCGACAAGGCGCTGGAAACCGGCAGCGAAGACGCAACGCTGACCGCCCGCGCCCAGGCCATCAAGGCCGCGCAGCGGTCCGACCCCGGCTATGTGCGCCATCTCTTCGACCAGTTCTCCGCCGACTATGACCAGCGCATGCGCACGCATTTGCATTATGCCGCGCCGGAAATCCTGTTGGGGCTTGCGGTCATGGTGATGCCGGGCCGCGAAGACCTGCGCATCCTGGATCTGGGCTGCGGCACCGGCCTGGCAGGCGAGGTCTTCAAGCCCTTGGCGGCGCGGCTGGATGGCGTGGACCTGTCGCCCGCCATGGTCGCCAAGGCGCGGGCGCGGGGCATCTACGACCATCTGGCGGTTGCCGACCTGCAAACCGCGCTTGCCGACGGTGACGCGCCTTACGATCTTCTGCTTGCGGCCGACACGCTGGTCTATCTGGGCGACCTGGCGCCGGTCTTCGCCGCCGCGCGCGCGCGCCTGGCCCCAGACGGCTTCTTTCTTTTCACCACCGAACAGGCGGAGGCCGGCTTTGACCTTGGCCCCAAGCGCCGTTGGCGTCACAGCGAAGCCTACCTGCGGGAAACGGCGCAGGGCGCGGGCCTGGCCGTGGCCGGCTTGCTCGAGGCCGCGCCCCGGCAGGAAAACAGCCAGCCCGTGCCGGGCTTTGCCGTGGCGCTGACGCCGGCCTGAACCATTCGCTGGGCCCGCGCGTTTCCACCGTTGCATCCCCATCCGGTTTTCCCATGTCCGCATCCGGCCAGAGCGCCATTCGTCCGGCCGAAAGCCAGCCCATGACACTGCCGGTCCTGCTGGCGCTGGCTGCGCTGGCGCTGGGTATAGGCGCCTTCGCCCTGCGCGGTTTCGACCAGAATGGCCTGCGCCTGGGCGCGCAGACCATCTGGCGCCTTGGCGGCCTCGTGCTGTTCGCAGCCCTGATCGCGCGTCCGGCCGGCGCCCTGCTTCCCGCAGTTGCCGACGAGGGCCGCCCCCTGCTGCAGGGCTTCTGCGCCGTGATGGGCGTCTTCTTCGGCTTTTTGCTGGTGCCCGCCATCTTCACCATCCCCGATGGCGTCCAAACGCAAGGCGTCACCGCCGGCATGGTGGTGTTCATTCTGTTTACCGGCGCGGTGACGCTGGTGCTGGCCGCGTCCGTCAATCGCGGCTTGTGCGCCAGCGTGGGCGAAAAGGCCTGCCGCGCGATGCTGGCCATCGCGGTGGTGTTTTTCTGGCTCTGCCACGTCCTGATCGCGTTGGCGCGGCTTTCGGGGCAGGGCGAAGAAAGCCTTTTCCACCAGGCCATTCTCGTCTTGCTTCCCGGCGCGCTCCTGGCCCGCTGGGTTGCCCGCCGCGCCGCTGCCCGCAGGGTCTGACGCCCCCGCTGGCCTCCTTCCGGCGATTATGCTTTAGTTCCGCGCTCAGGGGCCTTTGGGAACGTGGAGGAACGCTTGTCGAAGAAACTCGCCATCATCGCTGCCGGTCTTCTGGCCGTCACGCCCGCCTGGGCACAAAATGCCACCTGCATCGAACCCGCGCCCGTGAAGATCGTGGACGGCAACACCGCCACCCAGGTCCAGATGCGCGAAGCGCGCGACCAGGTCGCCGCCTTCATCTCGCAGTCGGATATTTATCAGACCTGCATCGCCAACGACCTCGAAGCCAAGCGCAAGGCCGCCTCGGCCACCAATGCGCCCTTCGACACCGAGCTGGAGCAGGTGGCCCGCGCCAAGATCGCCTTCAACCAGCAGGCCAAGGACCAGGCCGCCCAGGCCTTCAACAGCCAGATCGCGGCCTATCAGAAGCGCTC
>JAEZBK010000208.1 GCA_023427355.1 Pseudomonadota bacterium | reverse complement strand
GTTGGTGCCTGCGGTGCCGTTGGCGCCGGTGACGTTGATGGGCGGCATGAGAGGTCCCCCTGCAAGACGAAGATGCCCGGATGGATTCCGGGCACGAACAGGCGGGGAGTCTCATAATGAAACACTTTTCCAAGCAAGGGGATTCTGCATCCCTCCCCTTGGAAGACGTGCGTCATGCAGCAGGAAAATGCAGTCAAACCGCAGGCTTCATGCGCTTTAACCATAAATCGTGAAACTTTGACGTCTCAGGGCTCGCGCAGGCTCTCGTCTCGGATCTTGAGCACCGGATCCAGCACATAGGACGCTATCGTACGGTTCCCGGTCTTGATTTCGGCGCTCGCCACCAGGCCGGGCTTGAGGTGCAGGCCGCGCGCCGCCAGGGATGCGGGATTTTCAGTCAGGCGCACCTGCACGCGATAGACGAGCTGGGCGGGCCCGTTCTCGCTCTGGCGCTGGCTGATGGAATCGGGGCTGATCTCGGTGAGCGTGCCGTTGATCGTGCCGAAGCGCTGGAAGGGAAAGCTCTCCAGCTTCACGCGCACGCTGTCGCCCAGCTTGAGATAGGAAACGTCGCGCGACTGCACCATCGCCTCGACATACAGGTCGGCGCCATCGGGCACCAGCGTCACCAAGGTTTCGGCCTCGCGCAGCACCGAGCCGATGGAGCGGTCGGCGACTTCCAGCACGGTGCCGTCGGTTTGCGCGGTGATGGCGGTGAACTCCTGCATCCGGTTGGCCTTGTTCAGCGTCTCGGAGGCTTCGGCCAGTTGCTGGCGCGCCTGCACCAGGCGCTGGCTGCGTTCGCTGCGCCATTTTTCGGCATAAGCCTGGCGTTCGTGAAGCTGTTCGGCGCGCTGCCCGTTCAGGCGCTGCACTTCGCCCTGGCTGTTGCGCAAGCGCACGGCGGCATCGAGCTGGCTGTTCTGCGCGCGCAGGACATCCAGCGTGGCGGCGGCCTGCTCGCGCCGCAGGCGTTCCTGCATGCTCATCACGCGGTCGGCCAGGCCGAGCTGCTGCTGCAGGGCGGGCAACGCGGCCTGGTTGGACCGCAGTTCGGATTCGATCTGCGCCAGGCGGCTGCCGCGCTGGCTGATGCTGGCCTGATAGTCGGCCATGTCCTGCGCATAGATCTGGGCCTGGGTGACGCGTTCGGCGTCGGCGCCGGGACCGGCCATGAAGGGGCGGCCGGACAATTGCGCTTCCAGTCTTTCGATCTCGGCGGTGAGCGACAGGACGCGCTGCTGCATCGAGGCGACATCGGCCTGGGCGAAGGCCGGATCGAAGCGGGCCAGCACCTGGCCCTTCTTCACCCGGTCACCCGCGCGCACCTCGATCGAGACGATCCTGGAGGTGGTGAAGGGTTGGAGCACCTGCATCGGGGTCTGGGTGACGATCTTGCCCTCGCCCACCACGATGCGGTCCACCCGGCCGACAAAGGCCCAGATCACGGCCAGGACCAGCAACGCCAGCGCGATCCACAGGGCCGCATGGGTGGCGATGGGAACGGGCGCTTCCTCCACGGCGATGGCGTCGGCCTTGAAGCCGTTGGCGAGGCGGTCGAACTCGGCGCTCATGCGCTCCTCGCATTGTTCTGCTGGTTCCAGAGCTGGTGATAGACGAAGTTGCGCGCCAGCAATTCGTCGTGGCGGCCGACATCGTTGATCGCGCCATTGTCGAAAACGATGATGGCGTCGGCATCGCGCAAGGTGACCAGGCGGTGGCTGATCACGATGGCAGTGCGGCCCTTGGCGATGTCCTTCAGGTTCTTCACCACCACCGCTTCGCTTTCGGGATCGAGCGAGCTGGTCGCCTCGTCGAAGATGATGATGCGGGGCTGGCGCAGCAGCGCGCGGGCGATGGACAGGCGTTGCTTCTGGCCGCCCGACAGATTGACCGCGCCTTCCTCCAGCTCGGTATCATAGCGCTGCGGCAATTGCTGGATGAACTCGTCCGCGCCCGCCATGCGCGCGGCCCGCACCACATCCTCGAAAGAGGCGGTGGGCTCGCCCATGCGGATATTGTCCTTCACCGAGCCGCGGAACAGGAAGGGCTCCTGCGGCACCACGCCGTTCTGGGCGCGCAGATGGGCCAGATCGATATCCTTGATGTTGTGCCCGTCAATGCGGATGGCGCCTTCGGTGGTCTGGTGCAGGCCCTGCAGCAGCGACGAGAAGGTCGTCTTGCCGGATCCGCTGCGCCCGACAATGCCCACCATCGCGCCCGCCGGAATCTTCAGGTTGACGTCGCGCAGGGCCGGACGCTCCACGCCGGGATAGCGGAAGGTGACGCGTTCAAACTCGATGGCGCCCGAAAGCGTGGGGGTGAGGCCGCGCTGGCCGCTATTTTCGGTCGGCCGGTTCATGATCTCGCCCAGCATGTCCACCGCCATGCGGGTTTCCTGGTAGGAGTTCAAAAGGCCGATCATCTGCAGGACCGGCGAGATGACGCGCGCCGACAGCATGTTGAAGGCCACCAGGCCGCCCACCGTCAGCGAGCCGCCAAAGACCAGGAACGCGCCCACTACCACGACGGTGACGGTCAGCGCCTTTTCCATGAAGCCGGAGAAGGTGTTGGCGGCCAGCGAAATCTTGCCCACCTGGACATAGGTCGTCACCGCGTCGGCGGCGGCATTGTCCCAGGCTTCCTGGCGGCGCGACTCCAGGTTGAGCGATTTGATGGTGCGCATGCCGTGCACGGTTTCGACCAGCAGCGACTGGCGCTGCGCCTCGGCCTCGTACAGGTGGCGCAGGCGGCGGCGATACGGTCCCAGCATCAGGGCGATGACCAGGCCCAGCAGCGCGGTGACGCCCAGCACGACCAGGGTGAG
>JAEZBK010000318.1 GCA_023427355.1 Pseudomonadota bacterium | reverse complement strand
TGAGCGGGGTGACGGTGTCCTCGCGCGGCAGCACGCGGGCGCACAGTGCGCGATCGGCATACAGAATGACGCGCAGGCGCGCGCGGGTGGCGGCGTCCACCTCGCGGGCGGTTCTGGCCAGGAGATTCTCGAAGACCGGGCGCATTTCGGCGGGGCAGTCGGCCGGCCAGTCCATCAGCAGGCTTGCGGCTTCCTCGGCCAAGGCGGCGCGCAGGGCCGGGCCTTTGTCGGCCAGTTCCAACAGGTTGGCGAGGCGCGGGTTGACGGTCATGGGCGCAGCCTGCACCTGTGGGCGTTAAGGAATGGTTTGCCACAAATACTATCTTGTCAGGCAAGGTACCGTGTGTTAGAAGGTAGTCATGTCAGAATCGCTGCAAGTTCAGTTGAAGAAGGGCGTGCTGGAGATGTGCGTGCTGGCGCTGCTCTCGCGCGGCGACAATTACGCCTATGAGATCGCCAGCCAGATGGCCGATGCCGTGGGCATGGGCGAGGGCACGGTCTATCCGCTGATGCGGCGGATGCAGAATGAGGGCCTGGTCAACACATACCTGGTGGAGTCCGCATCGGGCCCGCCGCGCAAATATTACAAGCTGACACGCAACGGCGCGCTGGCGCTGAAGTCACAGATTGCGGACTGGAAGGATTTCGAGGCCTCGGTCCGGCGGATTTTGGGAGAGACGGCATGACCCGCAACGAATTTCTTTCGCGCCTGCGCCGGGGACTGGAAGGGCTTTCGCCCGACTATATCCATGACGTGATGCGCGATTACGAAATCCATTTCGCCGACGGCAAGGCGCAGGGCCGCAGCGAGGAAGATGTCGCCGCAGCGCTGGGCGATCCGGCAAGGCTGGCGCGCGAGCTGAAGGCCGAAGCCGGTTTCCGCCGCTGGGAAAGCGACCGCACGCCGGGCAACCTGGCCGGCGCGGTGCTGGCGCTCCTGGGCCTCGCCTTCGTGGACGTGATGTTCCTGCTGCCCTTCCTGGCCATGCTGTTCGGCATCTTTGTCGGTTTCGCGGCGGCGGCGATCGCGCTGGTGGCGGTGGGTTTCGCGCTGGTGCTGGGCGCGATCTTCCCCGGCATCGCATTGTTCGGGCTGACGGGCGGCGCGGCCTTCGTGCTGGCGGTGGGGCTGGCGGGCGCAGGCCTGATGGCGCTGGGCGTGGGCTTGGGCGCGCTGTTCTGGATCGTGATCAACCTCGCCATCAAGGCGCTGGTGGAATATGCGCGGCTGCATTTCCGCCTGATCAACACCGTGACGGCGTAAGGAGAGACCCATGTCGAGGAAACTGGGGATCATCGCGGCGGGCGGCGTGGGCCTGGGCCTGGTGCTGCTGGTGTCGGCCGCCATGGTGGGCGGCAACGAACTGCGCAACCATGACTGGGATATCGGCACCCTGTGGGGCGAGCCGCGCTGCGACGTGATGCTGGCGGGCACGCGCGACAGCCGCGCGCTGAACTGGACCGGCGGCGAGCGCGTGCGCATCAGCCTGCCGGCCAATGTCCGCTATGTGCGCGGCCAGGGCGAGCAGGTGATCGTCGAGGGCGACGCGGCGCTGGTGAAGCTGGTCGAGATCAACAATGACCGCATCCGCATGAGCTGCCGGATGCGCAACATGGGGCGGCTGGATATCACGCTGCCGGGGCGCGAATTTTCCGATTACGACCTGGCGGGGTCGCTGGACCTGACGCTGGAGAATGTGGACCAGGCGCGCTTGTCGTTCGACATGGCCGGTTCGGTGCGGGTGACGGCGTCGGGCAAGGTGGACGAACTGGACCTGGATGCGGCCGGATCGAGCAAGGGTCATTTCGGCGCGCTGGATGCCGGGTCTGTGGACCTGGACCTGGCGGGCAGCAGCGTGGTGGAAGTGGCGCCGCGCGAGAAGCTGTCGGTGGATGCGGCGGGCAGCACCGAAGTGACGCTGACGACCGAGCCGCGCACGATTGACCTGAGCATCGCCGGATCGGGGCGGATCACCCATCCCGACGGGACCGTGACGCGGGCCAATGGCTTCACCAGCCGCCATATCGAGCGCGGCGGCAGCGAGGGCGCCAAGCCCAAAAAAGACGGAATCTAGGCCGGTCCCTGTCTGCGACCGTACCGTTCGCGCTTGCCCGGCGCGGCGGACCGCCTGCCGGACGGGCGGGGCGTTGCCAGCGGGCGGGCCTTCTGCCTTTATGAAAGGCCTTGGGACGCGGGGACATACCGTCCGGACGCCAGGCAGCAAGAGAGTGGACGTTGTCGAGCAGTCGCCTGGCCATGGGTGTCGCGGGAGGGCTTGTCATTGGCTTTCTCGCCCTGTTCGCCATTGTCGGGATGACCGTGTGGCTGGGCGAACGGTCCAATGCCATCTTCCGGGAAACCGCTTCGCAGCGTGACACCCGCATTGCCGCGGTGGAATTGCGCGATGCGGTGCGCACCGCCGAATCCAGCCAGCGCGGCTATCTGCTGACCGGCAACGAAATCTACCTGGCGCCCTATGATACCGCCAAGGCGCGGGCGCAGCAGCACCTGGCCGACCTGGCGCGTTTCGTCGGCGCACAGACCCAGGCCGCGCCCATGCTCCAGCGGCTGCGCGCGGTGGTGGCGCAGAAGATCGGGGAGATGGACCGCAGCATCGTGCTGAAGCGCGATGGCGCCGACGAAGAGGCGCTTTCGATCATCCGCAGCAACCAGGGCAAGGCGCTGATGGATGAGGTCAACCTGTTCGTCTATGCCGTGATCCTGGATGCCGACGAGAAGACCACCGCCTTCGGCACCGAGCAGCAGGACAATGCCGCGATGCTGCGCGGTTTCTCGCTGGGCGCGGCGCTGGTCATCGTGCTGGTGGTGACGGCGGTGGCCTTCACCGTCTATCGCAACCGGCAGGAGATCGCGCAGGCGCGCGACGAGGTGCGCGCGATCAACCAGAATTTGGAGGAGCGGGTCCGGAGCCGGACCCAGGACCTGGCGACGGCGCGCGAGCGGGCGGAGGTGCTGCTGTCCGAGGTCAATCACCGCGTCGCCAACAGCCTGCAGCTCGTGGCGGCGCTGGTGAACATGCAGTCCCGCACGGTCACGGACGATGCCGCCAGGGGCGCCTTGAAGGAAACCCAGTCGCGCATCCATGCGATCGCGCAGATCCACAAGAGCCTCTACACCTCCGGCGATGTCAGCTCGGTGGCGTTGAACGATTACCTGGGCGCGATGCTGGAGAATCTGGGGACCGCCATGCGCAAGGACGGGCATACCGCGCTGCTGACCAGCGCACTGGAGCCGGTCTTCCTGCCCGCCGATGAAAGCATCAGCCTGGGCGTGGTCGCCACCGAACTGGTCACCAACGCCTTCAAATATGCCTATCCCGCCGGACAGGCCGGGGAAATCCGCGTCACGCTGCGGGCCCTGCCGCAGGACCGTGCCGAGCTCGTGGTGCAGGATGACGGCGTCGGGCTGGGCGAGAGTTCGCAGCCGGGCGGCACCGGGCTTGGTTCGAAAATCATCACGGCGATGGCGACCGCGCTGCGGACCCAGGTGGAGTATGTGCGCCAGCAGCCGGGCACCGCCGCGCGGCTGGTCTTTTCGACGGCGAAGACGGCATGACCGGCATTGGTATCCCCGGGTTGATGCGTGCGGGCGCGACGGCGCTTGTGCTGGCCTTGCCGGTTGCCGCGCAGGCGCAGGGCGATGGCCTGAACAAGCCTGTCGTGTTCGCACCCTACGATCCGGCGCGGCCGGCCTGCGCCGCGCCGCGCGGGCTGAAAAAGGAACTGGTGTTCGTCCAGGACAATGGGCGTGAATTCGTGCAGGGCATCGGGCGGGGGTTGC
>JAEZBK010000190.1 GCA_023427355.1 Pseudomonadota bacterium | reverse complement strand
GCCGGGTATCGTGGCATGGGACCGGGTGGCGAGCATGGCGGACATCGGTGATCTCCCTTCAACGATGCTGCTTTCCTAGAGCGCGGCCGGCGGGCGCGAAATCGGGTTTGGTCCTTACGGGAATATACGTAAGGAAGCCGGCCCTGCCCGGCCCGGCGCCATGCTAAGATGATGGCATGATGACCCTTTCGCCCCGCGCCGGAGCCTTGCCGGCATGACCGTGCGCACCGAACTCAGCCGGCTTGCGGCCATTGTCGCCTCGTCCGACGACGCCATCATCGCCAAGACGCAGGACGGCATCGTGACCGACTGGAACCGCGGGGCCGAACAGATTTTCGGCTATGGCGCCGACGAAATGCTGGGCCAGACCGTGGCGCTGCTGTTGCCGCCGGACCGGCCGGACGAGGAAAGGGACATCCTGGCGCGCATCCGCAAGGGCGAACGCAGCGAGCATTTCGAGACCAGGCGGCGGCGCAAGGACGGCGAGATCATAGATGTCTCCGTCACCATCTCGCCGCTGTATGACGAGGAAGGCCGGCTGGCGGGCGCATCGTCCGTGGCGCGCGACATCACCACGGCGCGGCGGGCGCAAGGCGCGCTGGCCGAGCGCGAGGCGCACCTGCAATCGGTGCTGGAAACCATCCCCGACGCGATGATCGTGATTGATGCGCAGGGACTGATCCAGTCCTTCAGCGCCACGGCGGTGCGGCTGTTCGGCTATGCGCCCGACGAGGTGGTGGGGCGCAATATCAGCCTGTTGATGCCCGCGCCCTATCGCGAGCAGCATGACGCCTATATCGCGCGCTACCTGGCGACGGGCGAGAAGCGCATCATCGGCATCGGCCGCCTGGTGGTGGGCCAGCGCAAGGATGGCTCCACCTTCCCGATGGAACTGGCGGTGGGCGAGATGAAGTCGGGACCGCGCCGCTTCTTCACCGGCTTTGTCCGCGACCTGACCGAACGGCAGGAAACCCAGAAGCGCCTGCAGGACCTGCAGTCAGAGCTGATCTTCATGGGGCGCTTCACCGCCATGGGCGAGATGGCGTCCACCCTGGCGCATGAACTGAACCAGCCGCTGACCGCCGCGACGCTGTACCTGAACGGGGCGCGGCGGCTTGCGGACAAGGACACACCGGACAGCCGCGCGCAATTGCGCATGGCGATCGAGGAAGCGGCCGGACAGATGCTGCGCGCGGGCCAGATCATCAAGCGGCTGCGCGAATTCGTGGCGCGCGGCGAAAGCGAGCGGCAGGTGGAAAACCTGTCCAAGCTGGTCGAGGAAGCCTGTGCCCTGGCGCTGGTGGGGGCGCGCGAGACCGGCGTGCATGTCTCGTTCGCCTTCGACGCGCGCGCGCCCTTCGTGCTGGCGGACAAGGTGCAGGTGCAGCAGGTGCTGCTGAACCTGGTGCGCAACGCCATCGAGGCGATGCAGGACGGGCCGCTGCGCGACCTGGCCATTTCCACGCAGCGGCAGGATGGGGAGACGGTGCGCATCACCGTGGCGGACACCGGCAGCGGAATCGCGCCGGACATCGCGGCGCACCTGTTCCAGCCCTTCATCACCTCCAAGAAGACCGGCATGGGGGTGGGACTGTCCATCTCCCGCACCATCGTGGAGGCCCATGGCGGACGGATTTGGGCCGAACCACGGCCCGGCGGCGGCACGCTTTTCCATCTCACCCTGCGCAGCGCCGAACATGAAGGCATCAGCCATGTCTGACCCCATCATCCATGTGATTGACGATGACGAGGATATCCGCAAGGCCATGGCCTTCCTTCTGGGCAGCGCGGGCCATGCGGTGCGGGTGCATGCCTCCGCCACGCAGTTCCTGGACGGATTGGAGACGGTGCAGCCCGGCTGCATCGTTTCGGACGTTCGCATGCCGGGCATCGATGGCCTGGAATTGCAGCGGCGCCTGAAGGATAGCGGCTTGGGCCTGCCCGTGATCATCATGACCGGCCATGCCGATGTGCCGCTGGCGGTGGAGGCGATGAAGGCGGGCGCGGTGGATTTCATCGAGAAGCCCTTTGGCGACGAGGTGATGCTGGGCGCGATCGAGCGGGCGCTGGCCGGATGGATGGCGCGCGGCGAGGATGGCGATGTGGCGGCGATACGGGCGCGGGCGGCCAGCCTGTCGGAACGCGAACGGCAGGTACTGGATGGAATCCTGGCGGGATATCCCAACAAGACCATTGCCTATGACCTGGGGATCAGCCCGCGCACGGTGGAAGTGCACCGCGCCAATGTGATGGCCAAGATGGCGGCCAAGAGCCTGTCGGAACTGGTGCGCATGGCGCTGAAGGCCGGAATGTCCTGACAGCAGGCTTGCGCCGGATCAAGGCGCGGCGGCCAGGAGGGCGGCAGGATTGCGGCCTTCATGGGAGCACGCCGCATGTGTCACTGGAAGCCGCTGGCCGCCGCGGGCCTGGCCCTGTTCCTGGGAGCCGCGACGGCGCAGGCGCAGATGCTGGTCTCTGCTCCGAACGGACAAGCCATGGTCGCGGAGACGGCGCTGGCCGACGCGGTGAATTGCGTGGGTGCGGTGCTGGCCTATCAGGTGGGCGATGCCGAGGCGATCTGCACCCGCGTCATTGCGGCGCTGCCCGGCGAGCCGCTGGGATACAAGTTTCGCGGCCTTGCCTATCTGCTGGCCCATCGTTTCGACCGCGCGGAACCGGATTTCGAAGCGGCGGTACGGCTGGCGCCGGAGGACGCGGAGAACCAGGCCGGTTATGGCCAGGCCCTGAGCGGCCAAGGCCGGTATGGCGAGGCGCTCGCGCCTTTTGACCGCGCGCTGGCGCTGGCGCCCGATGATGTGCGCTTCCTGGCGGCGCGGTGCTGGGCGCGGGCCGGGGAAGGCAGCGACCTGGATCGGGCACTGGCCGATTGCAACCGCGCGGTCGATAGCGCGCCCCAGCTGCCGGCGGCGCGCGCCAATCGCGGGCTGGTGCGGCTGAAGCAGCAGAACTGGCGGGCGGCGGTGCAGGATTATACCCGCGCACTGGACAATGACCCGGACCTGCCCACCGCCCTGTTCGGACGCGGCTATGCCTGGGCACGGCTGGATGACATGCCACGTGCGCGCGCGGATATCGGCGCGGCGCGGCGGTTGGACCCCAGCATCGATGCCCTGTTCATCCGGGTGGGCGTGCTTCCGGGCAGTTGCCGCAAGCCCGAGGGGGAATGCCCGCTGCCCCAGGAGCTGCGCGCGCCCGATGGCAGCACGGCGCAGGTGATGATGGTGAGCTACCAGCCGGCGCTTCCCGATGGCGCGGGGGACATGGACCTGACCATCCGCACCATCGCACTGGGCCGGATCGAGGCGATGCTGGCGCGCACCGCGGAGCTTCTGGGACGGCGGATGCGCGCGGATCTCTACAGGGAACATGCCTATGCCGCGCCGGACGAGGCGGTGCGCCAAATCGTGCGGCTGCAGCAGGAATTCCGCACCCAGCAGGCTGCCGCCTGTGATGGCGGCCTTGTCGGCGGCAGGGCCTGCCGCGCGCCCGATTTTCATCCCAGCGCCAGCATGGCCGACGACACCTTCGCGCTGCGCTGGGAAGTTGAGCACACGCTGGATGCGGTGCATCCCTTCTGGCTGGCCGTATGCCGCGCCAAGGAAGCCCGCTGCATCATGGAGTAGCCGCCATGGCGGACCCGCTGACGCCGGATGCGCGGGCCAGGCTTTACGGCATCCTGCGCGGGCACCGGCTGGGAGTGGTGGCCAGCATCGGTCCCGATGGGGCGCCGCAATCGGCGCTGGTCAATATCGCGGTGACGCCGGAGCTGGAAATCATCTTCGAGACCACCTGCGAGACGCGCAAATTCGCCAATATCGAGCGCGATGCGCGGGTCAGCCTGGTGGTCGGCTGGAGCGGGCAGGAAACCGTGCAATATGAAGGCCTGGCCAGCCGTCCGGAAGGATCGATGCGCGACAGGGTGCGTGGGGCCTTTGTCGCGGCGTTTCCGGACAAGGCGGCGGATGCGTATTGGCCCGGCAACAGCTATGTGCTGGTGACGCCGCGATGGCTGCGGTTCAGCAGCTATTACCGGCCGCGCCGGGTGGAAGAATACCGGATCGGCGCGCAACCGGCGCCGCAAGCGGGGCTTCTGACGCGATGGCGCGGTTGGATGGGCCGTTGATCCGGCGCAACGCGCAGGCGGTGCAATTGCGCAAGCATCACGGCCTTTCAGGAGGCCGCGATGAACCATCCCACCCTGCTCTGCCATGTGGACGTCAGCAGCGATAACAGGGACGTTCTGGCCGTCACCGCCGACCTTGCGGCCACGACCGGCGCCGCGGTGATCGGCGTGGCGGCGTGCCAGCCGATCCAGCCGCTGGACACCCTGCCCATCGCGCCGGAATTGCTGGAGGCGGACCTGACCGAGATAAAGCGCGCGACGCGGCAGGCCGAACAGCGCTTTCGCACCTATCTGGGCGACAAGGTGCGGCATCTGTCCTTCCGCGCCTCCACCACCTACCAGGCGCTGGACGACTATATCGCGCGCCAGGCCCGCGCCGCCGACTATATCGTGACCGGCCCGGACCTGGGTGCAGGCCTGCTCGCCGGTACGCGCCACGCCAATCTGGGCGATCTGGTGATGCATGCGGGCCGTCCCGTGATCGTCGTGCCGAACGGCGCAGCGGAATGCCTGCTGGGCAGCATGGTGGTGGCCTGGACGGACAGCCGCGAGGCGCGCCGCGCCGCCGCCGACGCCCTGCCCCTTCTGCGCCAGGGCCGCCGCGTCACGGTGCTGGAGGTGGCGCGCAAGGGTGATCATGAAAACGCGGTCCATCGCACGGTGGACGTCACCGCCTGGCTGGGCCGCCACGGCATCCTGGCGCGGCCCATGGTGCGGACGGCGCAAGGCCGCGACGTGGAGTGCCTGCGCGCCATCCTGGATGAGCTGGAATGCGATTTCCTGATCGCCGGCGCCTACAGCCATAGCCGGGTCGGCGAATGGGCCTTTGGCGGCGTGACCACCGACCTGTTGCTGAAGCCGCACTGCGTGACCATGGTTTCGCATTGATGGTGCGGAATATCGCGCTGGGCAAGGCAGCCGCCCGGGGCCGCGCCGCCGCCTGAGAAGTTGCGGCCGATCAATGCGCCCGTGTGATTGCGACGCTAGCCTGGACATTCGACAGATG